>JALOQW010000143.1 GCA_025459275.1 Pirellula sp. | reverse complement strand
GTTGATGTTGCCGTAGGTGTTCCGAGCCGGTGCGCCAGTCTCATCGGTCGTGTAGAGCGAGTCGGTCTGCGAAATATAGGTCAACTTGTCGGTCAGTTTGCCGGTCAAGATGAAGCTTTGCAAGCCACCTCGCTCCAGCGGAATTGGCGCGAAATCTTCGCCGAACCGACCCATGGTAGTGCCATAGACCAAGGTCCAATTGTCGTTGATTCCGTACTTGAAGCCACCTAGGTAGGCGCTACCATTGTTTTCGAAACCACTGTCCCAACCAGTGACCCAGCCGTTGTACAACTCGAGGTTGTCACTCACCTTGTAGCTGGTGAGCGCACCAGTGTGGGTGAAGGGCTCAGCATTGTAGAACGTGAACTGTCGGCTATAGAAGAAGTTACCGGTTGCGGCGACCACTTCATTACCGATGATCGTGAAGAACTTTCCGAGCTTGACACTCAGGTCCCCCATCGCGACTTCACCGTAGACTTGCGGCAAGGCGTTACCGTATTGGCTACCGTTGTCCCAAGTGTTGTCCCAATTTGGAGGAACGATACCGAAGGCTTGAGTATCTGGTGCATCGGTACCATACAGGTAATCGATACGACCACCGATACCGAGACCATCACTACCGTCCGCCTTGCGTTCGGCATAGAACCACTGCTGTTGCAGCTGCAAATTGCGTGGGAAGGTATTGAAGCTGAAGGGGTTGGCGTACGCATGGTAACCCATGTTTGTCCAGCCACCGATGGTGATCCCCGCGATGGGTTCGCTGCACAGCTTCCATGGATCATCCAAGGCGCGACCGGTTCCGATCATTCCGAAACCGAAGAGCCCACCTGGGTTGCCGCCGCAAAGGCTGTCGCATCCATTGCTGTCACAGCTGTTTCCTAAATCGCATCCGCTCGTGCATCCAGTAGAGCTACTAACGATAGGAGCGGCTGGAGCCGCGGCATCGCTCGGCGATGCAACTGGAGCAGCGTCCTTCCCTTCATCGTAGTAGCTGTAGTAGGTGGCGGGGGCATAACGGGGAGCAGTTCGGTTGGTTTGACCGAAGGCCGTTCCCGAAATGCAAGCGCTGGCAATCAATGCACTGAGCGCAAGTCGGTTAATCTTCATGGTTCTGGAACTCCTATCCTGAACTAAATCGGCAACGCGTGGCGTTCTTGGTTTTCGGCCTTCAACTGGTACGGCCAATGCTGGGTGCGGTGAGCTCATGTCCACCCAAGAACCAACCTTCCGTGGCATCCATCGCAACGAGAAAACGGTTCATCCATGAACACACTGCGATGATGGATATCGGAGGTTCCATTAAGCAAACATCACGACTTTCTTGCGAGCAAACCAGCCCCAAATCCCGGAATTTGCCAAAACTGCTAAAATGTAACGCCTAAGAAAAGAGTTCCGACCGAATCCGCGAGGTTACGCTTGATCGACTACCGTTTACGAACTCGCATCGTTGCTGGCGAAGGTGCAATAGAACGTCTAGGAGCGTTGGCTCGAGAGCTGGGGGTTCAGCGTGCGCTGATTGTCAGCGATCCAGGTGTCGTGGAGGCGGGACTGTACGGTACAGGCATCCAGTCTCTACGGGCCGCAGGTCTTGAATTTTGCGGCTTTCACGGGCTCTGCGAGAACCCTACGACCGAACATGTCGACAACGGCCTGGAAGTAGCCCGGGACTTTTCCCCAGACTTGATTGTCGGCCTTGGGGGTGGTTCGAGCATGGACTGTGCCAAAGGAATCAACTTCCTCTACTCCTGCGGCGGAAAGATAGCTGACTACTGGGGAGTCGGAAAAGCGACTCAGCCAATGCTGCCATTAATCGCTATTCCCACAACGGCCGGGACTGGGAGTGAGACGCAGTCGTTCGCGTTGATCAGCGATGCAAAAACGCACGTGAAGATGGCTTGCGGGGATCCCAAAGCGGCAGCCGCCGTCGCAATCCTCGATCCTCTTCTTACTTTGACCCAGCCTCCGCGGGTGACGGCATTGACAGGCATCGATGCCCTGACCCATGCCTTAGAAACGTACGTCACCAACAAACGGAACGCGGTCTCCGAGTGTTTTTCGCGCGAAGCTTGGACCCTTCTATCCCGGGGGTTTCCACGAGTGATCGAGGATCCCACGGATCTCGCTGGCAGAACTCAAATGCAACTCGGTGCTGCGTTCGCAGGCATGGCCATTGAAGCATCGATGCTCGGGGCCGCTCATGCCCTCGCCAATCCACTCACAGCCTTCTTAGGAGTCGCACACGGTCAAGCGGTTGGGCTGATGATGCCTTTTGTCGTTCGCTTCAATCGTGACGTGGTCGAGCATCGTTATCGAGAACTCGCTCATTTGCTGCCAGGCATCTCCTACGAAGATCGTCGCTCTGGCTCCGAGATTATTGCAGACCGATTCACGGATTGGCTTCAGTTGGCCGGTTTGTGCACACGATTGGGGCAGCTCGAAAACTGGAACGACTCGCCACAGATCGAGAATCAGATCTCAGCCATGGCGGACATGGCGAGTAAACAATGGACCGGAGCATTCAATCCCCGCACCGCAACGGTGGACGATTACTCCCATATGTACCGAAGCGCGGTCTAGACCCAATACCGTTCAATGAACCGACCGAATACATTCGACCTTGCCAAAGATCCTTGAGCGCCGTGAAGTTTCGCAACTTCCACTACCCTCATTGAACGGCATTGGGCTCAATCGAACTGGGGAACCTCACCACCCCTTCGGCTCACACCGCTCACATCAAGTTAGCGTGTATTCTGTATTCCACGATGGAGCCTGAACCCAAAAAGTCTACGTCCCCATGAAGTTACCATGTAGGAATGGGGCCAAGGTCCAGAGGACCGGCTTGAGGGCAGGAGGTCCGAAGGGCCGGCAGAACTTTAGCCCGGACTGAAAGGTCCGGGTAATACGCCCCAAGCAGGCCCCAAGCCCCGGATGGGGCGACAGAAGACTCGTTGCGGCGAATCGCCAACCCATCTCGCTCTCCAGTGTCTTCTGCGTTCAATCGCTACATCTCTCTCGGCCCTAATCTGGGCAGGAACACTCACCGCAATCTCGGCCGATGCCTAATTAGACAGCATTCGGCGATGACGCCGGCGTCGAAAAGTGTATATCCCCAGGGAGTTGCCACCCTACGATTTGGGGGAGGGTCTCTTCGCTGCAGGGACACACACCACGGTCTCGGCTCACCGCTCGTCTTGCATTAGCCTGCATTCCGGGATGGCATCCCGTCGAAAAGTGTTTGTCCCCAGGGAGTCTTGCCCCCCAGGAGGTCCGAAGGACCGGCAGAACTTTAGCCCGGACCGATAGGTCCGGGTAACATGCCCCATGCGGCCCCAAGCCCCGGATGGGGCGACAGAAGACTCGTTGCGGCGAATCGCGCCCAACGCGCTCTCCAGTGTCTTTTGCGATGAAGCGTTACAGCTTAGTCGGCCCTAGCACAGCGGGGACACTCACCGCGACATCCCATCACGCTTCCCCCGCCGTCTGCTCCTTTTGAGTTTGCTAGCATTTCGCGATGGTCCTCAAGCCCAAAAGTGTGTGTCCCCGTGCGTCTTGGTCGGACGGCACCACGCCGAAAAGTGTATGTCCCCAAGGCCTCTTCCTTGCAGGGATTCCTTGCAGGGACACACACTGCGGTTTTGGACCATCGCTCGTGTCGAGATAGCCTGCATTCCTGAATGATGCCCGTCGAAAAGTGTCTGCCCCCCGGGGCGTCTTGGTCGAAGCGAGGGGAGGCCTCGCGCCTCACCTCGCAACTAGGTTTGGTGTGCTAATACCGGAGTCGGCGCGTTTACCCAAGGCATCTCAATTAGGAGTCAAGAACAGTATCCCGTACACAGCAGCACACCACGACAAACCCAAAAAGAGGAGAACAAGCTCGACGAGGCAAGCTGCCACGAAGCCTATCCGCTTTCTTAGAGCTCTCGCATTCTGCGCCCAATGGCAAAAGTATCCGAATGCTAGCGAAGGAACGATGATGTAGAAAACCGCAACCGATAGGAAGTAGAGAATGAGCGCAACGGCCATTAGAAAGGCGATGAAAAAGTCGTCCACTTCCGTCAGCATATAGCTTTTACTTGCTCATATTGCGTGCTAAGAGTTACTCGCGACACACCAAGGGGACACTCACCGCGGTCTCGGCCGATGCCCAATTAGCCAATTAGAAAGCATTCGGCGATGACGCCGGCGTCGAAAAGTGTGTGTCCCCAGGGCGTTGCCGGTTGTGGTGGGCGGGCCGGGAGGCCCACCCTACGATTGGGGGGCGATGCGGGGATGGTTGGTGAGGATGATGCGATCAGGGAAGGACTACTCTTCTCTCCAAGGCGAACTGTCCCAACGGTACCAGTTCGTAGCATCACTAGAATCGTCGACGTCGTCGATTTCCTCGCGGTCACCCATTTCCTCGCGGTCATCCATTTCACCGTGGTCGTCTTGGTACAACTTCGGTGCATCAATTGGTTCGGAAACCTCCTCCTCTTCCGCAAGGTAGGCTTCTTCTGTTTGTGCTGCGTAACACGCCTTGACCTCATCCATGACGTCGGCCAGCCGGATACCTTCTTCGCGTGCAATCTCGCGACAGGCGTCGTATTCGGCGGAAAAGCTCATCGTTCCGTCGGGTAAATGCGCAACCTTGCCCGGGACCATACCCCAAGGGGTTTCCACGTCGATGGCATCCCGCCTTAGGATCGAACGCGATTGCTGCCGCCATCGAATACCCAACGTTCCCGTATGTTGAAACAAGATGGATTCCATGGCTGACTTGCTTTCGGGCTTGGCGATGACGGACAGGAGCGTGCCTGGCCTTCCTTTCTTCATTTGGATGGGGACCATGAAGACATCCAGCGCGCCCGCTTCCCAAAGCTGCTCGACGGCGAATCCGATTTGCTCACCGGTGATATCGTCGAGATTGGTTTCCAGAATGACAACTGCCGAGTCGGATTCCTGCATCGTAGGCCGGGCCCCCGAGGCAGGACGCGATACTGCCTCGCCGATGAGGACTCGCAGGAGATTCGGTCGATCTTCCAAGTCCCGGGTCCCCGCGCCGTACCCTATCCGTGCCACTTGCATCGAAGGTAGGGGCCCGAAGTGTTGGACCAACTCGCATAGGATCGCGGCACCGGTGGGCGTGGTCATTTCTTTTGGCACGGAGCAAGGAGCAATCGGAATGTCGCGGAGGAGCTCGGCTGTCGCAGGGGCCGGGATGGCAACCCGTCCATGTGCGATCTGGACCCAGCCCGTTCCGGTCGGAACCGGCGATGCATAGGCTTGTTCGATGCCGAGACTGGTCCAGGCAATCGCGGTCCCCACAATATCAACAATCGAGTCGATCGCCCCGACCTCGTGGAACGTCACTCTTTCGGGCGAAGTTCCGTGAACCTTTCCTTCGGCTTCTGCGAGCCGTTCAAAAATCCGAATGGCCAAACGTCGGGCAGACTCCCCAATGGCACTTCCCTCGATCACTGTCCGGATTTCCCACAACGTTCGATGGGTATGTTGCTCGGGATGGTCAATGCGAACCGCAAGGCCGCGAAAACCTTGCTTGCGAACCGTCTCGAAACGCATCTCGGCATCGAGTTCGAGACTGGCAATCCCGCGCTGGATCTCATCAAGATCGGCTCCGGCATCCACTAGCGCCCCAAGGCACATGTCGCCCGCAATCCCGCTGAAGCAATCCAAGTAGGCGATGCGCATAAACGAATAGCCATCCGATCCGTGAAGAAAGGTGTCGGGAAACCAACAAAAACGTGGAATTCCATTGTAATTGGCCCAGGAGGAGATGGGTGGATAGGATTCTTGGCATTGGATCCTGGAAAACCTCGAGAATTTTGGTGTTGCCTCCGTCGGGGACCGGGATATACTTTGCCTCCCTTCGAAATGAGTCCGGTTCGTCACCTTTCAACAGGGTCCCACGGAGTGTTCGCTACGGCATCCGAGGTCCATGCCGTCGCAGGAGTGTGATACAATGAAAGTCGTTTCATCCATTGGTGCACTGAAATATCGCCATCCTGATTGCCAGGTTGTGCGTCGCCGTGGGCGGATTTACGTGATCTGCAAGAGCAACCCTCGCTACAAGGTTCGCCAAGGCAACGCCAAGTGCAAGCGCCGCAAGCGCTAGCGTTCGAATCGAGCTCGTCTCGATGCGAGCTTGAATGCAGGGCGATCGATCATTCCAGTGCCGATCGACTGTCTAGCTAGGGCAATTCATGAAGTTACGAGTAGGAGTCGTTGGCTTGGGACGCGATTGGCAATCGCGGTACCTGCCGGCCCTTCGTTCGATGCGCGATCGATTTCAAGTCGTCGGCATCTATAACAGTGTCTCCGTATTAGCCGACTCCGCGGCTCGCGATCTCGATGCCGAACGGATCGACAGCTACCGAGCCATCATGGAGATGCCCCAGCTCGACGCCGTCATGGTCCTCGAAGATGATTGGTATCGCTTGATGCCACTCTGGGCCGCTTGCCATTATCGCAAAGCCGTCTTCTGTGGCTCCGAAGTGAACCTCGACCCCTCGGCTGCATCCAAGATTCAAGAGCAAGTTCGCGCATCAGGCATCGCCTTCATGAACGAGTTCGCGCGGCGGTTCGCCCCTGCGACCTTGCGATTGAAAGAGCTGATTGCCACTCGTCTCGGACGACCACGACTCTTGTTCTGCCATCGCCGCCTTGCATGTGAATCTCCAGATCCTCGCTCTCCCGGCTCGTTAGAACTTCGATCGCAACGGGAGCTCCTGGAGCTGATCGACTGGTGCAAGTACATCGTCGGGGATGCGCCCGATTGGGTCCAAGCGATCCGACATGTGAGTCTCCCAAGCCCAGCGAATTCGGATTATCAGATTCTGAGCTTAGGCTTCGGCGCTCCTGAGAATGACCCTCGCGCTATCCTAGCGCAAATCAGTTGCGGAGCCTACATTCCATCCGTATGGCCAGAAGCCATCGCCTATCGCCCTCCCGCCGCCATCCAAGTTTGTTGCGAAAAAGGCTTGGCCTTCGTCGACTTACCTTCCACCTTGGTCTGGTTTGACGATGCCGGTCGACATCAAGAAACCCTCGATACCGAGCTTTCGATCGGCCAACAGATGTTGGGGCAATTCCATCGAGCCATCACATCCCTCGTCTGCCACGTCAGCGACCTCGACGAAACATGCGATGCAATGCGTATCCTCGAAGCCGCACATCTCAGCACGCAACAACACCGCCGTGTTCCCATCACGCAATGATGTCCTTAGCCACATTTCCATAAACGTCGGTCAGTCGAAAATTGCGGCCAGCGTACCGATAGGTGAGCCGTTCGTGATCTAGCCCTAACAGGTGGAGGATGGTGGCGTGCCAGTCGTGGATATGGCACTTGTTCTCGACCGCTTCAGCACCAACGTCATCCGTGGCTCCATACGAAAAGCCACCTCGCACGCCGCCGCCAGCCATCCAGGTGGTGTAGCCCTTGTTGTTGTGGTCACGACCGTCCCCGTTCTGCGCGTCTGGGGTCCGACCGAATTCACCTCCCCAAATGACCAGCGTTTCGTCAAGCAAACCTCGTTGCTTTAGGTCGGTAAGCAGACCAGCGATGGGAGTATCGATCTCATTGCACTTGTCCGGCAACTGATCTCGCAATCGCTGGTGGTGGTCCCAATTTCCGTGGGTCAATTCGACAAATCGAACTCCCGCTTCGATGAACCGTCGAGCCATTAAGCACTGTCGCCCAAAAGTGGATGTTGCATTCTCATCAATGCCATACAGATCCAAAGTCTTTTGCGATTCACCGGACAAGTCCATCAACTCGGGAAGTTTGTCTTGCATTCGGAAGGCGAGTTCGAACGACTCAATGATCCCCTCGACATTGGGATCCTGACCATCACGTTTGAGTTTTTGTTGGTTCAGTTTTTGGATCAGGTCGATCTGCAAACGCTGTGAGGTTCGCGCGACACGAGGATTGACCAGATCGGGGAGTGGTGGACCACCGGCGCCCCCCCGATTCATGGCAAGACGTGGGCCCGTTTGTCGACCCACTTTCGTTCCTTGGAAAATGGCCGGCAGGAACGCACTTCCGTAGTTTTGGGACGATGCCGCTTGGGGATTGAGAGCGATGTAGCCTGGCAGACTTTCGTTCTCGGTGCCCAGCCCGTACAAGGTCCACGCCCCCAGCGATGGCCGAACAAACTGGGCGTTCCCTGTATGCATTTGCGTCATTGCTCTTGGGTGGATGGGTTGGTCGCAATGCATTGACCGAATCAAGCACATCTCATCCGCATGCTTGCCAAGCTCTGGGAACAACTCCGAGATCCATAGCCCGCTTTTTCCTTGTTGGCGAAACTTCCATGGTGAGGCCATCAATCGTCGTGCCCCCCCGCGCGTTCCCGGTCCCGTTTTACCGGAGCCAGCAGCCAATTCCGGCTTGTAGTCGAACGTGTCGATATGGGATGGTCCACCTTGCATGCAAAGAAAGATCACATGCTTCGCTTTAGCAGGAAAGTGAGGTGCCTTGGGAGCAAGAGGATTGCCGGCCTCTGAATCCTCGAACGGAGTGAGCGCAGAAGCACGAGCTGCATCAAGTGTGCTCAAGCCCGCAAACGCCAAGTAACCGAATCCAGCGGAAGCCGTCCGTAGGAATTGACGCCGTGAGTCTGTCATGATGGAGGTATCCAATAGAGAGGGAAATAGCGGCTAGTTGACAATGCGAAACTCTGCGGAACCGAACAGAGCCTGACAAAACTGACTCAACGTTTGAAACATGAGCTCGTCGCGCTTGGAAGGATCGGACTTCGAAGTCGCAAGGGATTTGCGCAGGAATTGATTGGCGGCCTCGAACTCCGCCGTCGTTGCTTCGCGCCCGTAGACAAGCTGAAACGCAAACGCAATGCGTTCCCTTGGGTCCTTGGTGTGCTGGATCAGTCGACGAGCCAGCGCATCGCTCAATTCGATCACAAAGGGATTGTTGAGCATGTACAAGGCTTGCTCGGCAGTATGGGAAACTTCTCGAGTTCCGGTCACCAAACTCGGTTCCGCAAAATCGAAGGCATCGAGAACACGCGGGACTTGGCTACGAGCAATCGGCAAATAGACCGAGCGATGGTAGTTCGGCAACTCGAGGAGGTTGGCGTTTGGACCACGGGCTCCGTTTCGAATCGCAGCACGCATCGCTTCTGCTCGTTGCTCTTCAGTCATTTTTTCTCGCGCGGCCGGATTCAACAACGTTGTTGCTGCAACCGGAATGGCCATCGGTCCATTGGGCCCCACAACAACAGATCCGACATTCGCAATCGGTGACGCCTTCGGTGGTTTGGTATCCAGTTGTCCGCTAATGGCTAACATCGCATCGCGAATCGCCTCCGCGTCCAGTCGCTTGATGTTTCCGCGAGCGATCAATTTGTTTTCAGGGTCGATATCAAAACGCTCCGTATCGCAATGGGATGACAACCGATACACTCGCGACTGGACGATGGATCGCACCATGTGCTTGACCGACCATTGATGATCCACGAAGTCGATCGCGAGGTAATCCAACAGTTCGGGGTGAGTCGGTTGGGGGCCAGACATTCCAAAGTTGTCTGGCTCGCGCACAATGGCTTGGCCGATCAATATTTGCCAGATGCGATTTACCATGACTCGCGCTGTCAAAGGGTTCTCTCTGGAGGTCAGCCATTTGGCCAGTTCCAAACGTCCCGACGCGTT
>JALOQW010000501.1 GCA_025459275.1 Pirellula sp. | reverse complement strand
TCGAACGGTCGATGACTTTGAGGGCGACATCGCGGTCCAACGACGTTTGCCGCGCCTGGTAGATCGTTCCCATACCGCCTCGGCCTACGATCCGGCGGATATCCAGCTGCGGAAAGTGGGCATTGAGGGCTCGCAGGGATTCAGCATCCTCGACCTGAAGATTGGCGTCGTCGTAGTTCAAAGCGAGTTTCAGTAAACAGCAAGGGCATGCACCATCGGGACGGAGCAGGCTCGAACATTCTGGACATAGTGCCATGATGGCCTCACACGGAACGGGATCGATTAAGCGCAATACCGTTCAATGAAGGTAGTGGAAGTTGCCAAACTTCCCGGTGCTCAAGGATCTTTGGCAAGATCCACTACGTTAGGTCGGCTCGTTGAACGGTATTGCGATTAAGCATTACCAAGAGATTCGATGTCGTTGGAGGCGGGTTACAGGTCGTTGAAGATTTTTTCCGAAAAAGGGAATTCAGGCGGACGGAGAGGGGTCCATACGTTGGAGAAACCGGGTCAAGACCTGAATTTCTTCTTCGAGATCTGCCGGATCCTCGAGTGTTTCACGGACCAATGCACGAACGGTGTGGGCAAAGCGTTGCCGCAATCGGTGCAACGCGACCTTGGCGGCTCCGACCGAAATCTGTAGCTGGTCGGAAAGCTCCTGATACGTCTGCGCCACGGTTGGTTTCGTGAGGTGTGGCAGAAGCGCGTCCAAAGTGGCACCTCGATGACTGGCCTCGTATTCGTTTCGCAGTTGCTCAATCGACGTTCGAATGATCGTGCTGGCCCACTCCTCATAGTACGCGCGATCTGGATCGAATTCCCCTTGTGCGTTCGATGACCAAATCAACCATGCTTTTTCACCTTCAGCGCAGTAGAGGGACGTTACGTTGTGGTCCCCACCCCGTTTGATGCGTTGATCGGCCCGATAGCGGTCAATCAAATAGCGTTTCCAGTGGGTCAGCAGATAACTTCGAAACCGCCCCTTGGCTGGGTCTGCCGAGGCCAGGAAGCCTCCATCTAAAAGCTGGGTCAGGAACCCTTGGGTCGCGTCCTCGGCATCGGCTGCGGAGAGACCTTGCCTGCGTGCATAGAAGTACAGCGGCTGCCAATATCGGTCAAATAGTTGACCGAGCGCTGGCCGTTGCGAAGCCTGCTCCTCGCGCGCCGCGCGAAAAACCAGTGTCCACTGAGTTGTTGACAACAAGTAAACGACCCTTTCATTCAATTCCTGGAACTTTCCAGGGGCAAGGCCCCCAACGCTCGTATCCTACTCCAGTTCGTAGAGAACTCCGTTACAATGGAAGTTCTTCCTAGTTTAAACGATCGAAATTTCTGGCTTGCAACAATGAGCAAAAAGCGAATCCTGATCCAGCTTGATACCGACCCACAACCGAGTGTATTCGACGCCATCGTGGCCATCGACGCCGGGGTGGACCGACTGATTCAATACGGAAATGTCAAACCGGAGCAGGTTCGCGACTTGGTTCATGGAGCCATGTATACGCGTGGCCCTCACGATTTGCATCGGACAGCCATTTTCGTCGGCGGGGCGAATGTAACGCATGCCGAACAGGTTTTCGACATCGCTCGCGAAACCATGTTTGACCCCTTTCGGGTTTCGGTCATGTTGGATTGCAATGGTGCCAACAGCACGGCTGCGGCAGCCGTCCTGAGCGCGTCCAAACATGTTCCCTTGGAAGAGACCACGGCCTTGGTTTTAGCGGCAACCGGGCCTGTAGGGCAGCGAGTGAGCCGGATCCTCGCGAACGAAAAATGCAAAGTCTACGTTTCATCTCGAACCTTGGATCGATCCCAGGAGTGCGTCGATCGATTGGTTCGTGAGGGAGGTGACTCGAGCCGTTTGATCGCCATTGCTACAAATGATGAGGCATGGTTTGGCAAGGCGATCAAGGAAGCCGAACTGGTCGTTGCTTGCGGCGCAGCAGGGATTCGATTGATGACCGAAGAACAGCTTGCAGCCGCCAAACGACTGAGGGTTGCGATCGATCTTAATGCCGTCCCTCCGCTCGGAATCGACGGAATCTCGATGACCGATCAAGGAGTCGAGCGGGACGGACGTGTCGATTATGGGGCCCTTGGAGTTGGCGGGCTCAAGATGAAAATCCACAAGGCGGCCGTGGCCGCGCTCTTCGAAAGCAACGGAAAATCGATGGATTGCCAGGAAATGGTCAGCGTTGGCCGCGACATTTTGGCTCGAGAAGCCTTGTAGCATCGTCCGTCGATCGATTTGACAGTTGCGGGAGTTCCAATAAAATTGAAGTAGCGATCGCCGATCGCTGTCCCCTCCATTTCTCCTTCCCTAAGCGAGCTCCCATGGGTATCGGCTGGCAGGAAATCCTAATTTTCTTGGTTATCGTCATGCTGCTTTTTGGCAGCGCTCGTCTCCCTTCGCTCATGCGGAACTTGGGGCGTAGCGCCGTCGAGTTCAAAAAAGGGATGCGTGACGATGACGATGAACCGGCGGTAGATTCGAACAAGTCGTGATCCGCACCGAGGTGAAATAACCATGTTTGGCGGTATCGGCACCTTTGAAATGATCGCCTTCGGAGTCTTGGCTCTGATGCTGTTCGGAGCCAAATTGCCCGAAGTGGCACGCAATCTCGGCGGAACGTATCGAAGTTTGAAAAAGAACGTCGACGAGTTCAAGCGGGAGTTCCAGGCCGTCGAAACCTACGATCCGAAGCCGCGTGCGCCTCGAATCGTAGAAGATGCGCCTCCCATCCAGGACGAAGCTCCGAAGTTTACCCCACCCCCTCAAGACGAATCCTAATTTCGCTTGTCTGCAAGGTACAATTGGAGACATCTTATCCACCGATGTCCCCCTACTTTAGAAACGCACTTTCCGAAGCGTTCAACCAACAGATCTTTTATGCTTGGAGTTGTTGTCATGAAGTTTGTGCTTCCCTGTTATCGTTCCATTGCCACCGTAGCCATTGCCGCCGTAGCCATTACTGGCGTGACCAGCTTGGCTGTTGAGAATGTGAAGCTCGGGGATCCATCACTCACTTCGGGGATTCCAGGCGCAGGTCCGCTTCAGAGGGCGGAGATCCAGAAGTTTCTTAGCAACCCAGCCAACCATGTGGAACTGGTTGTTGAATTGCCGGAAGGTCTGTCGGCTGGTAAGGAAGCGGTCTTCATTCCGGCTGACAATCCGCTGAC
>JALOQW010000142.1 GCA_025459275.1 Pirellula sp. | reverse complement strand
CGGACGAGACCATTCTTGACGTAAGGGTCCCGCGCGATGAACGATTCGACTTCATGGACCGAATCGACCTCGAAGACCAAGACGGCTTGATCCACGGGATCGGCGAGTGCACCTCCCAGCAATAGCTTCTTGGCGTCAGCGTACTCTTGCGCCAACCGAAGGTGCTCCTCGCGAAAAGGGGCACGCCGTGCGACGTAGTCTTCGACGACATCGTAAGTCAGGATAAAGTACATACGCCGCCTACTCGACAATCAATCGGATGGGCAACGTCGTGGGGTTGCCATCGACGAGTGCTCGCAAGTGGAACATCCGCTCTCCAGGTGCCGTGATGGGTGCAGCGGTGATGAATACCTCGCGGGTCGATTGTCCGGCCGGAATGAGCAATCCATTCAGGCCGATGTTGTCGACGAAACAACCGTGTGGCAGGTTGCGTCCGCTATCATCTCCACCCAAGAAGATATCGCCCTGCAAGTCACCTCGTTCGATGACCAAGGTCGCAGAGACCGTTGACCCTGGACGAATCCGGAGCTCTTGCAAAGGTGTCGCATCGATCGATGCACCATTGGCGATCACTTTCAAAGCCATGGCTGGCTGCTCGGTGAGTTTGACTTTGAGCTTGGCCTCGGATTCGGCCGCGATCTCCACGCCGTTATGCATTGCATGCGCTCGCAACGTCACTTCCACCTCTGGTCCGAGTTTGGCCAAGGCTCCATCGTGCATGCGCAGTTGACCGATGGCTCGCCCTTGATTTGGTTCGACAGTCAAGTTACCTGCAGCCACAAGGCCTTCGGGCAAATTCACAAACTCGACTGCGACAGTTCCATCCAGGCCATCGAATCGTTCAACGGCTATGGAGAATTCGGTACCGACGTTTGGTCGAAGTGAGATTTCGGATTGCTCGACTCGAAACTCGAATCTCGGTTTTGGGCGTCGCACCGTCAATTGATACTTGTACGCGTCACCACTTTGACCGCGTGCATCACGAACTCGAATCAGGTATGTCCCACTTTCGGGGGCTGTAAAGCGGAGACGCGAATCTTTGCCACCGCGGCGTGTGGCATCGTCGTCATTGGTGTAGTAAATCGGGAAGACCGGCAGACCGTTCGATTTGGGTTCTCGCCCGGGCTCGATTTCCTCGACAATCCATGCGGGCTCGTTGAGTGCGTGGGCCGTGCCTGTGGTGTCCCAGTACGTGATCCGATTTCCATATCCGGGATAGACTTTGAAGCCCGAGTCGGGACCACGTGGGTAGAGCCATAGCTTTACGACTTCGCCCGCTGCATACAGATATTGATTTAGCTCCATATCTTCCCATCGATGCAATCGAAAGTCGTCGATGTTGGTCGAGTCCTTACCTCGGAATGTAAAGTAAGATTCACGCACCGCTTGGAGTCGCGTTCGAAGCAGAGGTTTCCCTTCGGCATCGCATACATCGAGCATGCTATCGAGAGGCGAGCCGCTGCGAGCCGCATCGATCTCCACGATCCAATCTTCACCTTGCTTGGCTTGGATCGCATACCAATCGCCAGCATCGGTGCCGGTCATGTCGGCAGCAACGATTACCCCCGACACGATCGACGGAATCTCAATTCCTTGTGCGGAGCCAGGTGTCCGTTTATTAGGTGACTCAGCAATGTTGTGAACAATTTCTGAGTCTGTGAGGGTTGGCGAGGACCGTTCTTGCATTCTTGGGGAAAGGTCCGATTGGGTTCGATGCAGGAGCGCTTCGACATCTCGGATTGCCACGTTCCCGGCAAGGGTTGTTACATGGAGTTGCGTACTTGCTCGATTCCATGAAACCGATGAAGCGATATCGTCCAGCGGATCTAACGTGTTCACCAACTCCCATGTATCCGCATTCCAAAGCTTGATCCGTCGATCTTCGCCAGCCGTCGCGACCCATCGACCATCGGGCGATTGATGCAATTGGTTGACCGGCGCTTCGTGAGCAAAGACCGAACGGAGCATCGGGCTCACAGTCGGTTTATCCTTGGCAAGAAGTTTCCAGACTCGGACACGGCGATCTGCACCAGCAGCCATGATGGTGCCTCGCTGAGAATCCCATCGCACGGTGTACTGCTCCGCTTCCCCTTGCCCGAGGGTATCCAATCGCTCACCGGAATCCACACGCCAGATCTTGATGGTCTCGTCGGCGCTGGCACTGGCCAAGACGGCCCCTGTTTCATCGAAGTCGAGGTCATAGATCGCGCCGTTATGGCCCTCGAGAGACCGAATTCGCTGGCCGTTACTCATATCCCAAAGATGAATCACGCGATCATATCCGGCCGTCGCTACCAAGGAACCATTGGGATGGATCACGCCCGAGTAAATGATGTCTTGATGACCTTCGATGCGGCGCAGCACCCGCGGTGTGGCTTGGTTGCTCGTGATCGATGATGCATCGAGGACGATCGTCTCACCACCGATACCGGGGATTCCCGACGAGACAACGATCCATTTGCCATCGGGCGACGTGCGAATCTGAGTCACCTTGCCAATGATCTCGAGATCCAGTGGGCGTCGTTGGTCTTGATCCAAGACATCGATGCGATTGGGAAGACCGAGCCACCAACTCTGCTGCGGCTCCATCCAAATGGCAGCGGTGATAGGGAGTCGTCCTTCATACTTTTTGGGTGAAGGGGGCGCGCTCCATCGCTGGCGGAGTGGGAGATCGGTATCTTGGCCAGCGGCACCCTCGGTGATCCAGGCTTCCAGAATCTTCCGTTCTTGCTCGCTGGGCTGCGGTGAATCGTCAGGGGGCATCTTGGGCTCATCGATACCGGCAACGCGGCGCCATAGGAGTGATTCATTGGTTTTGCCGGGGACCACGATGGGCCCCGAGGTGCCACCACGGCGAAGGGCGGCCAAGGACTGAAGCTGCAGATCCGCTTCCGCCTCTTGAGCGTTATGGCATCCGACACAGTACTTGGTCAGCAACGGCTTGACCTCGGTTTCCCATTCAGGCGATGCGCTTCGGCAGAAGTGGGCCCCCTGAACGACCAAGGCCATCACCAACGCCGCGCGAATGATGACAGGTATGGGGAGGATAGGATGCATATTCGATACCCAGTGCGTTTGGGATGTGGTGTTCATGAACAATCGGAACCCAAGTACGGCGCGGTGCGAGCCGTCCGGTGAGGGTGCAGTCGCGGGGAGCGAGTTTGCGACACCGAAGGACTTGTTATTGTAACTGAACTTTCGCGAGGGCGTTCCCAAACCGGCGATGGGGATGCTATCTTTACACACCACGTTAGGCCTTCGACGAGGCCGTTCCTTCCTTCCAATCTTGTGGAGCAATCTAGATCATGGCCAGACCTGTCACATTGTTCACCGGCCAGTGGGCCGACCTGCCTCTTTCCAAAATGGCTCAATTCACCAAGGAGGCAGGGTACGACGGGATCGAGCTGGCTTGTTGGGGGGATCACTTCGAAGTGGATAAAGCTTTGGCTGATCCGGGCTACTGCGATGCGAAACGGGCGTTTTTGGACAAGGTGGGTTTGCAGTGCCATGCCATCAGTGCCCACTTGGTTGGTCAAGCCGTCCTGGATCCGATCGACTCGCGTCACAAAGCGATTCTCCCAGCATACGTTTGGGGGGATGGTAATCCGGCGGGAGTCAACCAGCGAGCGGTCGAGGAAATGAAGAAGACCGCGCAGGCTGCCAAGAAATTCGGCGTCAAGGTTGTGAATGGTTTCACCGGATCGAGCATTTGGCACTTGAACTACTCGTTTCCTCCGGTCCCTCAATCGATGATCGACGACGGGTACAAACTGTTTGCGGAACGATTCCATCCGATTCTGGACGAGTTCGCCAAGTGCGGCGTCCGTTTCGCCTTGGAGGTGCATCCTACCGAAATCGCATTCGACATCTACTCAGCGCAGGCGGCCTTGGAAGCCCTCGATCATCGACCTGAGTTCGGATTCAATTTCGACCCAAGCCATTTGCTTTGGCAAGGAGTCGATCCTGTCGAATTCATCCGCGCATTTCCGGATCGCATCTATCACATGCACGTCAAGGATGCGACGACCAAATTGAATGGCAAGTCCGGGATCCTGTGTAGCCATTTGAACTTTGGTGACCCTCGCCGCGGTTGGGACTTCCGTTCACCAGGTCGAGGCAGCGTCAACTTTGAAGAGATCATTCGCGCATTGAACGACATCGGTTACGACGGTCCATTGAGTGTGGAATGGGAAGACAGTGGTATGGATCGCGAGTTTGGTGCACGCGAAGCTGCATCCTTTGTTAAAGGATTAGACTTTGCCCCGAGTGGTCGCGCGTTCGATTCGGCGTTTGACAAGGAAACGACGTGAGTACCTCCACGGCAGAACTCTTGTTCGACCCGGGAGACGAAGCGCTCCGTTTTCTTCCCGAAGGCCCCTACCCGTATGGTCCGGATCGGTTCTCGTGGGTTGCCATTCAACATGGCCCCAGCGCGACGGTCGGGTCGCTGAACATCTACGATCTTCGAACGAAGACGAACACGTCCCACGTATTGCCTGGGCGACCCGGTTTTGCGTTCCCAACGGATCGCGGTCGCTTCGTGGTCGGATGCGAACGGAGTGTAGGGATCTTTGATCCAAACGACGCATCGTGGAGTCCGTTCATCAGTGGTGTCGATGCGGATGTGTCCGGAACGATCATCAATGATGGAGTCACTTGGGACGGCAACTTGATTTTTGGGACGAAGGATCTTGAGTTCAAGACCAAGAAAGCCGGGTTGTACTTGTGGAGAAGATCGGATCGAAAGTTGTTTCCGTTGCGGTCGGATCAGATTTGCAGCAACGGCAAGTGCGTTGTTCCGATCGACGACCGTGAAG
Organism: Pirellula sp.; assembly: GCA_025459275.1. GTDB lineage: Bacteria > Planctomycetota > Planctomycetia > Pirellulales > Pirellulaceae > JBKCUI01. The sequence goes on along the minus strand of JALOQW010000142.1, from coordinate 4,890 downwards.
TGATGCTGTACGACATCGACTCACCGACTCGGCAAGTGGTGGTCTACCGGATCGACATGACGACAGGGCATTGCGATGTCCCGCGTGTCGCGGTCGATTTGAGCAAGGAAGCTGGGGTTCCGGATGGAATGACCATGACTCCGGACGGCCGCAGCTTGATCATTTCCTTGTACCAGCCCGATCCGGCTCCGGTCGGACGCACGCTCCAAATCTCCCTCGATTCGGGGCAGATCGAGCACGTCTGGACCACTCACGGCAGCCCACAGGCAACATGCCCACAATGGATTTCCAAGGAGGGACAGGCTGCCCTGGTGATTACGACGGCTGTGGAACATATGCCGGCTTCCAGACGGGATGGAGCCCCGAATGCTGGCAAGTTATTCTTGGCAGAGGTGGGAATTCCCTGGTCGGATGCCACCTTTGGACGGCTGACCCCCGTTTTCTTAGAATAGAGTTTCGGGTGGGATGTCCGCGAAATCGGACAGAACCTTTCCCGGCGAGCCGGGTTGAAGAATTCGTCCCTCACGCTTTAGCGGCAATCCCATTTTGTCCAGTGCGAATGAACCGAGTGAAAATGCTCGTGTCGACCCAGATGTCGGCTTGATGCTGAAGGTGCGCGACGATGATGCGGTCGCATTCGAAATGCTCATCGACAGATACCAACGCAAAATCATTCGCTTCATGAGTGGCTGGACCCGAAGTGCCGAACAAGCCGAAGACTTAGCCCAAGAGGTCTTTCTGCGTGTTTACAAATCGCGGAAGAACTATCTCCCCACGGCCAAGTTCTCGACGTGGCTGTATCGCATAGCCCACAATGTTGCATCCAACCACGTACGGGATTCTGGGGTGCGAAGGGAGTACCAGCTGTCTAAAGCAGAGAACAGTTCCACAGCGGGCTTGCTCATCGAGAACATCGCCATCGCCCCAAGCGGATTCCAACCGGTACGGCGATTGGACCGCGAAGAACGATCCCAAATCGTGCTTCAAGCCCTCGAAGCGCTCGGAGAACGTCAGAAGACAGCCATTTTATTGAGCAAGTTCGAAGGAATGAGCTATCAAGAAATCGGTGACACGATGGGGCTGAGCGTTCAGGCCGTCAAGTCGCTGTTGATGCGAGCGAGGGTCAACCTCAAGAATCTATTGGACCCGTACATCCAGCAAGGAACCCCTCCCTCGCCTTCGTCCCCTTCTGACGCTTCGGAGGAAACATGAGCCCAAGCGATTCCGAACTCATCGACGAAGAACTCTCCGCATACTTGGATGGTGAATTGACGCCTGTTCAATCTGCGACGCTCGAAAAACGACTCGTGGACGATGAAGGACTTCGAAAACGACTCGCAGAGCTTCGCCAAGCCAATGAACTCTTGGACGAGCTTCCCGAAACGCCGCACAACCAATCGTTCACGCAAAGCACCAGTGCGATGGTGGTCGAGGATGTCAAGCGATCCAAGGCTCAGCCTGTACGGACGTCACAGGTCATGACTCCCAAAGCAGGCTGGTTCGGATGGCCAAGGATTCTCCTTCCCCTCGCGCTCATGTTGGTGACGGGAGGCCTTCTTGGCAGCCTTGGCGCGCTGTTGCAAACCCGATTCGAACTGGCCAACCTTACCGTCATCGCGAATCTTCCCGGCTTGCAGGACATTGGCGAATGGAAAGTCGCTGGAGAGCTAGCCAAGGATCCAGAGTTGATCGACTATTTGACGGAGCGATATTCTGATCGACTCGTCCCCCCTATTCCCGACTCCCTATGGGCTCGCCGCACTTGGGTGCACTCGCTCAATCCAGCGCAAATCGCACGACTCGATAACAGTCGTGAGCAGTTGCTCAAGTTGCCGCGCGACAACGTTGTTCGACTCGAAGCCATCCAATCCCAGATTGATGTTCAGCCTGATGCGGTAGCCATCAATCAGACGATTCGTGTGGTTGGACTGGTCATGGATGCGCTCCCGAATACCAAACGACAAGATCTCGAAAGCTTGACGGCAGAGCAGCGAGTACGGTTTCTTCGAGATCAGCTTCATTTCCGCGCAGGCATGTTCTACGCAGCAGATTTGACCACTGCGGATACCAACGCGTTGGATAGCTGGAGCCGAAACGAGCTTTTACCTGTATTGGTCGCGAACATGCCCTTCTTGCGACGCGAAGCCGACGTCCGCACGATGCTCATGTCATTGTATTCATTGCGACCCATCGAAGATGGCTTCCGACTCGAGAATCAAGATGAACTCGTGGCTAGTTTGGCGGGGGACATGTCACCCTTCGCCAAGAAGTTGCTCGAAGGCTTGGATCGCAGAGATCAGTTGATCGTGATTTCCACTTGGCTCGTCCCCGAGGGAATCAACAACGTCCAACGACTGATCGATACGTATGATCGGATCCGACGCGACTCGCGTGAAGAATTGGATCTCTTGGATCCGAATCAGAGCAAGCGCATCCTGCGAGACCGTTCGCGTCGACCGTCCGCTCCGGCGCGACCACGTTAGTCGGATCAAACCTGTATGCCATCTCCTATTTGGCTAGAGTTTGCACAGCGGGCGATGGCCTGCCAATTCGAGATTCTGCTTCACCCTGAACATCCGAAGCATGGACCGGAAGTCGCAGTCCAAGCCTTAGAACTCGTCTGCTTTCTCGAGCAAACATTGAGTGTCTATATCCCCACCAGTGACTTGAGCCGATTGAACGCTCGAGGGCATGAAACGCCGGTGACCGTTTCGCTTCCGACGATGGAGCTGCTTCGCTTGGCCGTCGACATCCATCGCGATACCCAAGGTGCATTCGATATCACCGCTGCCAAGCTCTCCGAGGTCTGGGGGTTTTCGAGTCGTAAAGGTGCCATGCCAACCCAGGAAGCCATCCAAGAGGCGTTGCGACGCGTCGGGTCCGATGCGATCGCCTTCGAAGACTCCGGTGCATCGATTTGTTTTAAAAAACCGATTGCCGTCAATCCCGGAGGAATCGGCAAGGGATATGCAATCGATCAAGCGGCAGCGATGTTGTTGGATCAGGGGGTAGAGGAGTTTGTTATTCACGGGGGCAAGAGTAGCGCTCGGGCGCATGGTCGGCAGTTGCTGAGTCAAACAGAACCGGGCTGGAAGATCGCAGTGAGGCATCCCGAGCAGACGCAGTCCGTCTTGGGTACGCTGCTATTGCAGAACGCAGCATTGGGTACCAGTGGACCTGCCAACCAATACTTCTATTTTCGGGGGGTGCGTTATGGGCACATCATTGACCCGAGGACCGGTTGGCCGACGCAAGGAGTATTGTCGTTGACGGTGGTCCATCCATCCGCTGCCTGGGCGGACGCGTTAGCGACGGGACTGTATGTGATGGGCATTGAGCAAGCCATCGCGTATTGCGAAGCTCGACCCGAGGTAGGGATGTTGGCGATCCTCCCAGGGGAGCGTGCAGGGGACGTGGAAGTCGTCACCTGCAATTTGAATGATCAGCAGTGGTTGCCGGGCATCGAAGCTTAGTTCGGCGATGGCTCGTCCGAATCGAAGTCCCCTTCCGGTCCGCGTGGTCCATCGGGAGGCCCACGCCGATCTTCAGGAGGTCCGCGTCGACCAGGACCACGCGGTCCCGGCCCACCGGGTCCTGGTCCCCGACCCATCTCTGGTCCACGTCTCATGTCCGGTCCACCGGGACCGCGAGGTCCCCCGGGGCCATGCATGGTTCGTGCTAAGGCGAGGAGCTCTTCGCGATCCAGTTTACCGTCGGAATCACGGTCGAACTCCATGGCTTTCTCAACCATCTGTTCCGGTGTCTCCGGAGGATGTCCGGGCCCGTGGTCGGGGCCAGATGGCGGTCCTGGAGGATGACCGGGGCCGCCCATTGGGGGACCGAAACCGTGAGGACCGAAACCGTGAGGACCCGCGCCTGGGCCACCGAACCCGGGGCCACCAAAGCCGGGGCCACCAAAGCCGGGGCCACCAAAGCCGGGGCCACCAGGCGGCCGACCCATACCAGGTCCACGCGGTCCTGGACCGCGCCCAGGCCCCTCAGGGCCACGACCACGGCTCGATGCTTCGCCACGACCTGGACCTCCTTGGCGTCCAAAGCCGCGTCCTTGTCCCGCCCCAGGGCCTGGACCAGGCCCTGGCCGGCCTTCCCCGGGTCCGGCCCCTTCCCGATCACGAGGAGGTGGCGGCGCATGTGGCGGTGGCGGCGGAGGTGGCGGCATTTGACGCGCCAGGTTCATCAGTTCCTCGCGGTTAAGTTTGCCATCGCCGTCTTGGTCAAACGACATGGCCATGTTGACGAAATCTTCGGGGGAATGCATCGGCCCACCATGAGGTCCACCGTGCGGCCCACCGGGCCCACCATGAGGTCCACCGTGCGGCCCATCGTGGGGAGCCGGATGTGGAGGGGGGCCATCGGGATGGTCCGGAGGTTCGGGCGGCTGTGCCCATGCCAAGGCACTACCGAGGCCGAGCATCGCAAGAGCGAAAATGCCATGTTTCATGACTAGTGACTCCAGGGAGAGAGACGTTCACAACAGCCGCGGTGGCTGTCGTTGGATTCGCACGTATCTTAACCCCTCTACCTTAAGGGCCCATGAAGCTCAAAAAGAAATGTCTGATCTGGCAAAGTTCCAGTCGGGAATGGGAATCGCCGATAGAGAAGTGTGATCTCTCGGTGCTCTCTTTCCAGCAAGGCGCGATCCCCGCGAACCAAGGTGGCTTCCATGTCCTTCTCCCATCGAATCGGCTTGGCTTCGATCGCTATCTCAATGCTAGCAATGCACTTTGAAGCGCGAGCTCAGGAGAACACCCGGAATGGTGCCCTGCTCGGTGGAGCCGCGGGTGCCGTGATCGGAGGCATTATCGGGAATAACAAGAACGATCAAACAGCCGAAGGGGCGTTGATCGGAGGTGCGGTAGGTGCGGTCAC
>JALOQW010000141.1 GCA_025459275.1 Pirellula sp. | reverse complement strand
GGCTTACCACCGGCTAATGGCTTGAATCCCTTCGGGATGAAATCCGCTAGACCGTTCGTGCATCGAGCCCCGCGGAAAGATACAATCGATCAAAACAACGACTGAGCACGAGCGCCGTCCAGTCGGACTGAGCACGAGCGGGAGCACGAATGAGCATCCAGAACAAGTCAATGCACCGAACAATGCGATCGGCTCGTTTGCTCGTGGTTGCGTTGGTCCTCGTCCTCGGTGATTGATTCGTTATCGGTCGCAGTACTCATATGCAGCCGCAGGCCCCCGGTGGTCTCGTGCCCCCGGAGCCAAACGCTTCGTTGGCTACAAACGATCTCCGATCTCTTTACGACCCCGGTTGCCTCGTGCGACCGGTGAAGCAGCTTCCCAAAGCCACCTGACTAGGCCGTGCGCATTCTGTCACCCTTTCAGGGTTTAGGATTCGGTATGGATGTAGACTCGGACCTTACGGTCCGGGCTAAAGTTCTGTCGGTCCTCCGGACCTAAGACCGAGGCGAGCCCTAGCCGACGAATCTGTACTTCCGGTTGGACGAGCCAACCGGGGAGCGGAGGTCGGAAAACAGTTAGGATAGGCATTGAGTCCATTGCCGCGCGATAGATCTGCCCTCGCAATGTCTATCTGAGTTGGGACGCGAGTTAGGATTCGATGACGATCCGAAGCATCCGTCGCAGAGGTTCGGCTGCGCCCCACAACAATTGATCACCCACCGTGAACGCCGAGAGGAATCGACCAGGTTGTGAGGGATCCAAGTGAAGCTTGCGCAAACGCCCCACGGGACACATCAGTGTTCCACTTACCTTGGCCGGAGTAAGTTCGTTGATCGTGACTTCTCGGCGATTGGGGATGACTTTGGACCATGGATTCGCGTTCTGCAACATATCCTCGATTTCATCGAGCGGCACATCTCGCTTCAAACAGATCGTTAAGGCTTGGCTGTGACATCGCATGGCACCAATGCGGACGCAGATGCCATCTACCGGAATGGTTGCAGGTTGCAGGCCAAGTATCTTGTTCGTCTCCGACTGACCCTTCCACTCTTCCCGACTCTGACCATTGTCGAGGTCTTTATCGATCCAAGGGATCAAACAGCCGGCAAGCGGTGTTCCAAAGGAAGTTATCGGGAAGGCTTCATCTCGCAGTGCATTGGTCACGATGCGGTCGATCTCTAAGATCGAGGTACTCGGATGGTCGAGAAGGGATTGTGCCGCTTCTGCAATGCAACCCATCTGTTGCAGCAGCTCACGCATGTTTTGAGCCCCCGCTCCCGAGGCGGCTTGATAAGTCATGCTCGTCATCCACGCGACCAAGTCGTTTTGAAACAGACCATGCAAAGCCATCAACATCAAAGAAACCGTACAGTTGCCACCTGCGAAGGAACGTATCCCTGACACCAAGCCATCACGGATGACTCGGTCGTTTACGGGATCCAGGATGATGATCGTGTCGTCGCGCATGCGGAGCGTGGATGCCGCATCAATCCAATACCCTCGCCATCCCAACTCCCGCAGTCGATCGTGCGTTGCCGTTGTGTACTCTCCACCTTGGCACGTCAGAATGACATCCATGCGAGACAGGGACGTGAGATCGTCAGCTGCGATCAGCGGGCCCGTCTTCTTCCCGTCAATCGCAGGCCCTTCGCCACCTGCGTTCGACGTCGAGAAAAAGCATGGCTCGATCTCCTTGAAGTCCCCTTCCGCGGTCATCCGGTCCATGAGTACCGAACCAACCATGCCACGCCAACCTACCAATCCGACCTTTTTCACGATGAACCGTTCTTCTCGAGTGTTTTCGTTATGTGTTTTCTAGAAAGTGCGAATCGACGTTGCTTCGCAGGATCTGCGTACCCAACTCGACGGCAAACGTCTCGCTCTTACCCCGGTCGATACAGACCGATTGGGCCAATACGCGCGCCAGGATTCTTTTATACATTCGGAACTTGGGCAAGATGAATTCCAGTTTATATGCGTCGCTGTAGTAGCCCAACAACTTGTTGCGGGGAACGGCATCCAATCGAGCACGGAGATCGTGCTCGATGAAGCCAGGAGTGTTGCTGTACCACCAATGCCCGTGTGGCAATACGTTTGGGAAAATCCATGCGTAGTCAACGAGCTCCTGATTGCTAACGCTTGCCAAGACGGAGATCGGGAACTTCAGGTTCGGAAACGCATTGAACAATTCGGAGTACTGGATCATCGACCAGCGCGAATCGTACAAGTCTTGTCCTTGATGGACTCCCCCGGGGTAAACACGCCGGTTGACACCAATCATCAGATCGAAGGGTAATCGGAATTCCAGGCAATACTCCGCTAACCGCCAGAAGATCCAATATGCAACCCGGCGGCGATCCTCTTCGGTGGCTGATTCGTCCTCCGAAAGGATTCGCTTCCAGCTAGCCGACGTCGCAGCATCGTCGACCGCAACTCGATGTGGTGTAAACCACGGAGGAAGCGAAATCGCGCAGGCTTTCGCGCCGCAGCTCTTGAAATGGTGAAACAAGGTTCCGATAGCCTTGTGCACATCACCTAGACTAGAGATGGCCGTGCCACTGGCAGAAGCGAGTCGCACCCGATTGCGAGCAAGATGAAGGTGAAACACCAGGTCATCGGTACGAAGGCATGGGACGTATCGAAATGTGTCAAAGTCATCGAGCGGATCATCAAAGTCATTCGTCAAAAAGATCCGCTCGACTTTCGATTCTCGGAGTACCAACTCGGTCCAATCCGGCTGCTTCATCCGTTCCACCGACCGTTCGAAACAGACTTCCCAATGTTCAGCATCAATCGATTCACGAGGCAGGTCCAACAGGTCCTGCGCAATGTCCAGGAACCAAGACCACTGAATCGTGTGTTCTATTTCATGCAATCGTGTGAAGAGCCTTCGGACCTTATCGCGGTCTGCTAGTTTGGCTTCCTCGATCTCTTCGCGTGGCATCCCGGCTGAGTGAACGAGCTCGGTGTAATAATGGTAACCAAGCAAATCGGCGATCGTGCGCGATGCTGGCTGACGCGGATCGATATGAGAATGGGAATCGACCAACGGAATCGAGTCAAGTTCCTGAAACAGCGTCTTTTCGAGCGAGTTCATGGTTGGGAGGCGGTACTTACCCGCCGCTGACGGGAGGAATCAAAGCAATCGTTGTACCGGTATCGCACGCAGAATCCAAGCGGTCATTGTCGCCGATAAACGCATGCCCCACTGCAACACGACTCCTTTTCACCAGGGCTGCGATCTCTGGGTAATGATCCATGAGGGAGGACTTGAGCTGATCTGCCGTTACCATCGCAGGGCAGGAGATCGCGACGTACTCCTGTCCAATAGCTTCGCGAACACCGGCGAAAAGTCGGACAGTCACAACTCGGCGATCAGGTGTGTAGTCAGTCGAGTCCATAAGTGCCGCGAGCAAGCTGAAACAAACGGGAGGAGGCCTTGGGTCAATATCGAGCCATCACTGGGCGGTGGCCTCATAGATTGGCAGATGCCTGTACGTGACCTCCAAGGATAGCAGATTCATGGTCGTTACATAGAGTCTGCCCGCATACGGCCCCCATGCATCGGGAATGGGGCCAGCGGGATCCCATGAACCAGTATAGGGGCCCTCGACTTCTTGCGATTGGATCAGAATCGGATAGAGCGTGCTATACCATTGTCGCCAACGCGTACCTCCCATGTGAAACATGACCTGGCTCGCATAGTACCAGTAGTAGGTGTCCCGTTGAGGGGATTCGATCGTTCCCAAGTCGGGGGGCTGTTCAAGGAGCCAATCGGAACCACGCTGCATATCCGGAGTGGTCCGTCGCCAGCCCAGATAAAACCGCATGAGCAACCCGACGCTTGTCATCACCGGCGTGGGAATCCGTCCGTGCATTGTCTCGGGAGTATTCGCCTGCCAGTTATAGCGATAAAGGTGCCTTTCTCGAACACTCGCTTCGGCACCGCTCAACCATCGGTTGATTCCTTCGTAGACTTTGCCGGGCACTTGAAGCCCTGCCAGCTCAGCGCTCTTCAGGGCCATCATGGCCCAACCGGTAACACTGGTATCACTTCCGATCCGAGGAGCGTATCGCCAGCCGCCAGCATTCGGGTCCTGGCTTTCGATCAGAAAGTTAACGGATCGTTGTGCCGCATCACGGATCGATTCGTCCTGCGTCATGCCATACGCTTCACAAAGGGCAAGACTCGCAATGGCATGACTGTAAAGCCATGCATTCTTGTCCGAGGCCTCGTCCATGCGACGATACAGATCGCCATTGGGCTGCTGTTGGGATTGAAGCCAAGTGATTGCCTTTCGGCATGTCTGTTGATACTTGAATTGTTCGTGACTGTATCCCGCCCCTTGAAAGGAAAGCAACGCCAAAGCCGTTGCGGCAGTATCGCTACGTAATCGAGGTGCTTCACCAAAGTCCTCGAGACGCCATGAACCGTCCTCGCGCTGATATCGCGCCAGGAATTCGAGACCGCGTTCGATGGCTTCCTCCGTCTGTGGACCCAGCGGTCCCATGGCTTGTAGTTCTTGGTTCAACGCCGATTCGTTGCGTCGCATGCGCTGCTTGAATGCCGGTGCGGGTACCGACACCTGGGTCTTAGGTACACCGCCCCCGATCTCCCGTCTGCGGAATCGACTGGTGTCCAACCGCGGTACCGAAGGCTCATTAAGTTGGAGATCGGAGTTGATCCGAATATCGGAGTTCGCCATCGCTCCGGAGCTTGAGTTGACCCGCCCGCCAGCAAGAGCGGTTACGGACGGTTCGGCAGTCGATGAGTTGCCACGCAACGTTGAGGGCTCGGAGTCGGATAGTCTTGGCGACTCACCCCGCGAACGAGACGTGATCTGGGTTCGATCCAGGAGCTGGGACGAGACACCCTCGTTTTTCGCGGCCGCTGCAGAGTTGTTGTCCGATTGCGCATCTACGGCGCGCACAGGAGGGACTTGAATGGTGCGGGAAGTACTTCCAGGTGCGCGCGGGATTCTGGTTGACGACGTTTCCATGGATTGCGATTGGGCAAATCGGTCCAGATCAGGCAATTGGCCATCCGGCCGCACGGGGCTGACTCGAGCGACCGCCTGAGACTCACTTCGGCGCATCGATTTGTTAAGATCCACCTCGGGCTCCCAGTTTCTGGAGGAAATGGAGGTAGGAGGGGCGTCAGCTTGGGAGCGATTCTGCAGAGTGGTCTGCTTGGAAGCGCGGTCGCTGAGCATGGCATACGATTCCGCTTCCGGTTCATTCGTCGATGAAGTTGTGATTTTCGGGATGTCGATGACCTGCTGTGGTTCCTTTTGGAAACGACTCCTTTCTGGTGGAGTCAGTGGCTGCGTTTCCGAAACGATTTCCGGTTGCGTTGCGCTTTGGGGCGTCTTGGTTGGATTCAAGTCGGCCTGACTGGAAACAGAGGGTTCCATTGAGTTCCGAATGGTTTCCAATGGGGAATCCATTGAAGGTAAAGGCGATGAGTCCGTGTTGGTCGGTTGCGCCAACTCTGCTGGTACGGGAGCGAGATAATCGGGGCGCAGGGTTTCCTCGGAAGGTTGCAGCTCGACGAATTGGGTCGCGCGGGAATTCTCTCGCACCAAACGTTCCATATCGCGGAGTGCGTCGGGCCACATACCGGAAAACAGTACCACGTTGACTGCCACGACCATGAGCAGCAAGTGGACGACCACGCTCAACAAGAAGCCGAGCTGAATCGATCGCTCCACTTGTTCTGTCACCACCGTACGGGCCAGCATGGACGCGAAAATCAAGACGGTTGGGACCCCAATGAGATAGGTCCATGCATTGTAGGCCCATCGAGGATCATCCATCCGAAGTAACTTGAAGACCAAGCCGATCACGAGGACACCGAGGAGCGATAATGCTATGTCCAGCGGCCATAACGGAGACGGCTCTTGCGTGCGTTTGGAGGGTCGGTGCTCAGTGCGCAAATGAGCCGCAGGGTCAGCCATCCGTTACGTTCCTCCGTTCCGAGCGGGGCGATCCTGCGGATCCGGATGCACCGGGCGAAAGGGCAGGATCCTCGGTCGTGATGCGATACGATGGAACTTTGAGACGTGTCATCAAGTCCAGCAACGAGACAATCGATTGGAACGCGACGCGGCGATCGCCACGGATGATAACCGTTTGACGGACTGGGTTATCTGCAACGGCTTGCCCCACGACTTGTTCTACCCCGATGAGATCGAGTTTTTGACCTCGCACGGCGTAGGTCCCGTCTTCACCGACCGCGATGACGAGTTCATCCGGTTCTAAAGTCATCGGTACGGCATTGGCAGCGGAGGGCAGCTTGATAGGCAACTGCTGGTCATCTTGTGCGAATTGGGTAGCCACGAGGAAGAAAATCAGCAGCAAGAACACGACGTCAATGAGCGGGGTCAGGCTCAATGCATCAAGTGCCTTCCCTTTCTTGATCTGAATCGGCATGGTGAAACCATCCTTCCCGCGACGGTACTCTGGACCGACAACCCAATCGATTCTACCGGTCGCGCCAGCGACCAGCAATGCAAGCGAATCAACAAATGAGGCCTATGCTAGATGAAATGATTCAACTTCCTGTAGGGTTTAAGCCGATCAATCCTTGCAATCGTACCGGCGCAGTCGCATCGGCGAAGCAAATACGAATCATATTCCGGGGGGAAGATCATGTTGCGAAGGGCCATCCTGGTCGCAGCCATCACGGTTGTGGCTGGACTCTCAACCGCATCTATTTCGCAGGCGCAGCAGTCCAATGCGTATGGGCGTACATGGGGCGGCGGGGCAAGCAGCCGAGACTACAATCGGTTCCAACATTATCCCTACGTGTACTACCCACAGAACTTCTATGGCAGTGAGTACTATCGCAGCAGCGACAGTCTCTATTACCGTTATCCGCCCGAAATGCAGATCCCGGTTTACAACCGCCAGTGGTACAACTATTACCCACGCAACCGTCCCTATCACTGGGGCCATCACTTCATCCTGGACGTTTTCTAGGATCGCTGCCCAGTCTAGCCATCAGCACCTATTTCAGGTAGCTTGAGGGGGACTCAAAACTCATTCCCGCACACCGCATGATGCAGTTTGCACTATGCGGTGTTTTTCATTGATATGGCAGACGACGACGCACAACGCGGCACGGCCAAACGGCAAATCGCTCGGCTGATCGGAAACACACCCGTTCCGATCTATGTTCTTGGCGATGGCGATCAGCTTCTGTTCGCGAATGACGCGCTCGCAACGCTGCTCGGTGTCGAGATCGACGCTCTGATCGGTCTTGACTGTTCGAACCCGATCCCATCGGATAACTCCCCGATGGCGGGGATCGCATCCCGATTGGCTTTGCCGCCGAACACCGACCGATCCCTTGCTCAATTTTTCTCGGTCTCCATACCGAACACCGAGACATCCTATATTGGCCTCGCTTTTCCATTGGAAGAAGGATCGCTTCCGATGACCTTCTGCGCGATCAAGCAGGACTTGGGTGATCTTGCCGCCGTGCGAGGAGTCGAGGGGCGCGGGAATTTACATCGCGTGCTTGGCCTGCCCATCGCGGAGGTTTCGCGATCTGCCGATCTCTGGTTCCTCCTCGGTACGAACCCATTGATTGCTCGCACTCGTGCTCAGTTACTCGCAGCCGGTCAGAGCAGGCTTGGCGTACATGTGTGCGGAGCAGGTTGCAGTGCTAATCTTGCAATTGCAAAATGGATTGCGCATCAACGCATCCGCGCAAGACTGGAAGCTAGTTCTATTCGAGATTCGGTCTCCAATCGGGATCCGATCCTGGTGATTGAGTGTCGATTGATGGACCGAGATCTCTTGAAAGGAATGTTGGAGCTTGCTACTGAGGAATCACATCGTCAGCGAAAAGAGCCGACATCACCCATTTTGATACTGCATCAGATCGACGAGTTGAATGCTGAGTTGATCGAGCCTCTCTGCCATTGGCATCGCTCGAGCAAGGCGTCTCTCATTGCGACATCGAAGCGTGTTGACTTACTAGAGCCACGGCCCAACGATTTGGAATGGGGGGGGCTCGTCGCGGGTATTGATGCTCACGTTGTTCATGTGCCTTCGTTGACTCAAAGGACGAGTGATATCGAAGCGCTGATCGCGGCTTGGCTGGAATGGTTTGGCAGCACTTCTAAGAAAGGGAATGTCAAATACCGTTGGACGCAGTTGTTTGTGGATGCCATGGTTGCTTACTCGTGGCCAGGCGATATCCAGGAGATGGATGAAGCGATGCAGTATGCGGTTCAGCAATGCTCAGATTTTCATCTAACCGAGCGCGATCTTCCCGTATCGCTCCGGACGTATCCATCCCATATGCAACGACCAGAGTCCATTCCTAAGCTGGAACTGGATGCAGTGTTAGAACAATTCGAGCGGGAGCTTCTCGAGCGTGCACTAATGCACTTCCCTCGCAATCGGACAGCTGCCGCAAATCACTTGGGGATCTCTCGCGCTCGACTATTGAGGCGACTGCAGCAACTGGGCTTAGATTCCAAAGAGAAGACCTCCGATAGCGACTCTGAATCCCCTGTCTTCGAAGATTGGAAAGAGGAAGACGGTTGAGCAGCGATGGGAAACGCCGTCATGCTATTGCGAAACGGTATCTACCCCGCCGAAGCGCCGGTTGCGTTGTGCAAAGTCGATGACTGCTTCGATCAAGTCCTCGCGGCCGAATTCAGGCCATGGCTTCTTGGTCACCCAGAGCTCGCTGTAACTGATCTGCCAAAGGAGGAAATTGCTCAATCGCATCTCTCCGCTGGTGCGGATGACCAGGTCCGGATCGGGGATGCCTCGCGTGTAAAGGGCGTTCTCGACCGTAGACTCGTCGATGCTGGCGGCATCGAGGTCCCCCTGGCAGGCTGCGTGAGCAATTTTGCGAACTGCATCGACGATCTCTTGTCGTGAGCCGTAATTGATTGCAAGACACAATGTGAAACGATCTCCCCGGGAAGAGATCTCGACCGCTCGATCCATGATCTCCAGTACATCCGGCGGAAGTCCTTCGCGACGACCGATGACTTGCAGTCGAATTCCATTCGTGACCAGTGTCTCCGATTGCTGCATCAAGTACGCTTTGAGCAGCCCCATGAGGAACTCCAGTTCCGGCTTGGGGCGTTTCCAGTTTTCGTTGGAAAAGCAGTACAGCGTGAGGTACCGAATTCCCAGTTCGCTGCAGGTCTCCATGGCGGTGCGAACCGAATTGGCACCTTGCCGATGGCCTTCGATGCGTGGCAGTCCTCGTGCTTGTGCCCATCGTCCGTTGCCATCCATGATGATCGCAACGTGATGCGGTCGTCTCTCTGGTGGAGGCAATTCCTTGCGGGCCGCTTTGCGTCGAAAGAAAGCCATAAGCGAACCCAGGAGAAAAGACCAGGAAGGAATCTCAGATCAAGAAAATGGTTTGTTCGCGATCGGGGCCTACCGACAGGACTCCGATCGGAACCGAAATCAACTCCGAGATGCGATCGATGTAACGTCGGGCTTTTTCAGGAAACGCTTCCAAAGTACGGACGTGAGAGACATCTTCCATCCACCCCTCTATGGTTTCGTAAATCGGCTTGCAACGACGGAGCGTATCGGCTTCACTCGGTAGTCGATCGATCCTCTCGCCGTCCAACTCGTATGCCACGCAGACCTGAATCTGTTCGAAGTGGCTCAGCACGTCGAGCATCATGAGAGACAAGTAGTGAACGCCACTCAGACGAGCGGTGTACCGGACGGCTACTGCATCGAACCAGCCGCAGCGGCGAGGTCGC
>JALOQW010000500.1 GCA_025459275.1 Pirellula sp. | reverse complement strand
CAAAGTTCGCGTGGCAACGATGCGTTCACCAGGAACGAGTTCCACGATTCTGTCGAGTTGTCGGTATCGCACGGAGAATTCCTTGTCAGCCAGAAGGGAGTGGAAAGATTAGGGGGGCGAAAATCCTGGCGAACTCATCAGTTGCTCAACCAGTTTTGTCATGGCATCGAGAGCATCGGTTTCGTTCTCGCTTGCTTTTTCCAAAAGTCGCACAATCGCCGAGCCTACGATCAACCCGTCGCAGACCGGAGCTAAAAGTTGGACATGTTCGGGTATGGAAATCCCAAAACCAATGCAGATTGGCAATGGGGTCCGTTCTCGAAGCCATCCGACGCGGTCGACGAGTCCGGGTGGCAATTGAGTTCGTTCCCCGGTAATGCCTGTCACACTGACGAAGTACAAAAATCCACTCGACTGTTCCGCGATCTTCAGCGCTCGCTCAGGCGGCGTCGTGGGTGTCACGAGTTGGATCAAATTGAAGTCTCGTTCTCGACAGATCTTCGCGAGAGGATCGCTCTCTTCGACGAGGAGATCGGGGACGATAGCGCCGGAGAAACCGGCGACTTTGGCTTCATCTACATACTTCTCGAGTCCATGGCGAAAGATGATGGCGTAACTGACCATGGAGACCAATGGCATCGACGCGATCGGCTTGGCGGGGTCAGCTGTAAGTCGCGAAACGCAATCAAAGATTTCGGCGAGCTTGATTTTGTTCTTGAGGGCTCGCGTGTAGGAGCCTTGGATAACAGGCCCGTCTGCAATGGGGTCGCTGTAAGGGATACCCACTTCCGCCATCGAGCAACCCAGGCTTGCAAGTTTGGTCAGGACCTTGCTGGTGAATCCAAGATGTGGATCCCCGGCCGTGATGAACGGCATAAAGGCCTTTTTGTTTTCAGCCTTCAAGTGGCGAAACAAATCATCGATTGCGGTCATGCGGTGCTCGGCTGGGAAGGGGCGATTGAATTCATTGCGGGATGGTGGCTCGGGTCGAAAAGAGAAGGGTAGCGAAAACTTCCGCTTCGCCAATCACCATTCTTGACCGCGCAGCCGCGCCAATTCAGCCGCATCTTTGTCCCCTCGGCCGGACAAGCAGATCACCAGGTGTTGATCGGGTGTCATGGTCTTTGCGATTTCGGCCGCTTTCGCCACAGCATGGCATGTCTCAAGAGCCGTGAGGATCCCTTCATTGCGAGCAAGGAAATCGAAAGCGGCCAAGGCTTCATCGTCACGACACGACGTGTACTCCACGCGGTGGGAGTCCTTCCAGTAGCTGTGTTCCGGTCCGACACCAGGGTAGTCAAGGCCAGCGGACATCGAATGCACATCGCTTGTTTGCCCATCCTCATCTTGCATGACGTAACTATACGATCCATGCAGGACTCCTGGTGACCCAAATGTCAATGGGGACGCGTGATCTCCTGGGGCGGCACCGCGCCCACCCGCTTCGACGCCGACCAATCGCACGGTTCGATCCTCGACGAACGGATAAAACATACCGGCTGCATTGCTGCCACCTCCCACGCAAGCCACCACGGTGTCAGGGAGCCGACCGAACGAGCTCAGGCATTGCTCGCGGCATTCTTTGCCGATCACGCTTTGGAAATCGCGAACCATCATCGGAAAGGGATGCGGGCCGATGACCGAGCCGATGATGTAGTGCGTGTTTTCGACACTCGACATCCAGTCTCGCATCGCTTCATTGACCGCATCTCGCAACGTGCGCGATCCACTCTCAACCGGTCGGACTTCGGCACCGAGCAGTCGCATGCTGAAAACGTTGGGCCGCTGACGCCTAACATCTTCAGCACCCATGTAGACCACGCAGGGTAACCCGAAGTGGGCACAGGCGGTCGCGGAGGCAACGCCATGTTGTCCAGCTCCGGTTTCTGCAATGACTCGAGTCTTCTTCATCCGCAAGGTGAGGAGGGCCTGGCCGAGTGTGTTATTGATTTTGTGGGCGCCGGTGTGGTTCAAGTCCTCGCGCTTCAGCCAAATCTGGGCGCCTCCGAGTTGTTTGCTGAATCGAGCCGCGTGATACAGCGGTGACGGGCGGCCGACGAATCGGTGCAACAGCTCGTTCAGTTCTGCTTGGAAGTCAGGGTCTCGTTTGGCTTTGTCGTACTCGACGACTAGTTCGTCCAAGGCACGCGTTAAAGTTTCCGGAACGAATCGGCCTCCAAACTTGCCAAAACGCCCGTGTTGATCGGGAACATTGTGGTCAGCGGGTGCTTCGCTCGTGGTAGGGTCAGCGGTGAGACTCATGAATAACCAATCGAAAGAGTTTCAGGTAGAACCGCAGATTCCGGTTCCGGGTAACGTGCTTCCGGAAGACGCGTTCCGGCCTCTATTGTCGATGCTCGATCCAGATGGTCAAGCGACATCGTTCCTTCGGCATGCATCATGCCACGTACGAAGATAGATCTTGATAGGCCTCAATCAACCAATCGGCGGCTTGCAATACCTCCTCGAGGGTGTTGTATCGTCCGATTCCAATCCGAATGCTCGAACGGGCTTCGTCTTCGGTTCGGCCAATGGCTTTCAGGACGTGACTTGGGTGTGGGTCGGCGGAAGTGCAAGCCGAGCCGCTGCTGATTGCCAAACCAGGAGTTCTCAACATTAACGACTGGCCTTCAACCTTGGGAAAGCAAAGGTTCAAATTTCCGGGGAGCCGATTGAGCCGCAATGTCGCGAGCCGCCAATCGGGGCCGTTCAAGCGAAGCTCCGGAATCGCCTTGGACAATCGATCCCAAAGCTGCGTTCGCAGCGAAAATAGGCATTCAACCTCCGTATCCATGTTCTGGATGGCAATCTCGAGTGCTGCTGCCATCCCGATGATGCCAACGCTGTTGAGGGTCCCGGATCGCAAATTGTGTTGTTGGCCCCCTCCCACGATTTGAGGGTAAAGACGGCGGGCAACGGACGCATCGCGAAGCACCAAAGCTCCTACACCTTTCGGGCCATAGAATTTGTGGGCGGAAAAACTCAGGAAGTCCGCTCCGAGCAGCTCCATGTCCACTGGGATTTTGCCGACAGCTTGCGTTGCGTCGATGTGAAGCAGTGCACCTTGGGACTGGCATCGTCGTAACCTCCGATTCTTTCCTGAGCCTGAATCAGTTCCCGATTCTTACTTTCTAGGCGGCTCTCGAGGGACATCTTCGCCTCGCTCTCGCCCTTTAGCTCCTGCCTTAGATCGCCCAGTTGCCGAGAGT
>JALOQW010000006.1 GCA_025459275.1 Pirellula sp. | reverse complement strand
CAGATTCGGAGCGAAATTCTTTCAGGTCGAATCGGCTTGGCCGAGAATCGATTGCCATTGGCCACCGATATCCGCGATGTCGATCCGTCCGACATAATCGATCTTCGCTCAAGCAGTCTTGAACAAAACGATGCACCGAAGTTGGCTGAGCAGACGCTCCGTGAGGGGCTGGCCGGTGTGGTAACCTTGGCCGCCGGAGTCGGTTCGCGTTGGACCGATGGAGCGGGTGTGGTGAAGGGTTTGCATCCGTTCTGTCGATTCCATGGCCAGCATCGGAGCTTTGTCGAAGTCCATCTGGCCAAATCGCGAAAGACATCGCGGCAGTATGGTTCTCAGGTACCGCATGTCTTCACGACAGGCTATCTCACTCACGGGCCTATCGAAGATTTTCTGAACCAGCACAAGCATTTTGGCTGCGAGGGCTCGGTGTATTTATCTCAAGGGATGTCGGTCGGCCTGCGGATGATACCGACCGTTCGGGACTTGATTTTCTATTGGGAAGAAACCCCGCATCAGATGCTTGACGAACAGCAGCAGAAGGTCCGCGAAAGTGCACACGCTGCGATTGCTGCCTGGGCACGTGCGACTGGGGAAGCCAGCGACTACATCGACAACCTCCCGGAACAGTGCATGCATCCGGTCGGGCATTGGTTCGAGTTCCCTAACATGCTGCGCAACGGAGTTTTGGCTCGACTCTTGGCGGCCCAGCCCCAGCTCAAGTACTTGATGTTGCATAACATCGATACCCTCGGCGCGTCGCTCGACCCGCGATCGCTGGCTGCCCATATCGAATCGGGAGCTTGCTTGAGTTTCGAAGTCATCGGTCGCCGAATCGAAGACCGGGGAGGCGGACTGGCTCGCGTCGATGACAAGTTGCGATTGTTGGAAGGGATGGCCATGCCGAGCGATCGGGATGAATTCAAGTTGTCGTATTACTCCTCGATGACGACCTGGATATCGATTGATCCGTTGCTGGAGGTTTTCGGCTTGAATCGTTCACTCCTCCAGGATCGCGAGGCGGTGGACCAATCGGTGCGGCGCATCGCGAGCCGCATGCCGACGTACTTGACGATCAAAGATGTCAAAAAGCGATGGGGCTTGGGGCAGGAGGACGTGTTTCCCGTGACTCAGTTCGAGAAGCTTTGGGGGGACATGAGCAGCTTGTCGGATGTGAAGTGTGCATATTTGGTGGTCGACACGGCCCGAGGCCAGCAATTGAAGGACCCCGCACAGCTCGACCCCTGGGTCCGCGACGGTTCGGCAGCCTACGTCGACGGCCTGTGCGACTGGAAATCTTAAGATCGCGTGGATCTCGAGGATCTGTCCGTTGCTGGGCCCTTGAGTCCCGGCTACACTGTTCATACCGTGAACGTCCGGTGCGAGAGTGTCCGCAGTTTTTCAACGAAATGCGGGCCGCCGAAGGTGTAAAGTGTCCCACAAACACTCAGGCAAAAGGACCGCCGTGACCGAAACATGGACTCTGGAGAGCGGTTGGCATTTCCCCATCGAATGGCGGTCATGCGAAACCCACCGAAGGGGCAAGCAGTTGCATTCGTCTTAAGCGAATCGGGCTGTGGATCTCTCAGGTACAAGGACAGAGGGGCTACCCAAACATCGATCCATTCGATCCCGGAGCCCTCGTCGTGCCTTCACTTTCACCCTTCGTCTCTCGACATATCGGCCCTCGTGAGGATGAAATCCGACACATGCTGGCCGAACTCGGCTTCGCTTCGCTGGATCATTTAACCGAAGCGGTCGTGCCGGAAACCATTCGCTCCCAAGCCCCGCTCGCTCTCGAAAACAGCGTCCTTGGCAACGGCATGACCGAGGAGCAGGCCTTGGACGCACTGCAGCAGATCGCCAACCAGAATCGAGTCCTTCGATCCTTCATCGGGGCTGGTTACTACAACACCATCACTCCCAAGGTGATCCAACGCAACGTCCTCGAAAACCCCGCCTGGTACACAGCTTACACTCCTTATCAACCCGAGATCTCGCAAGGTCGACTGGAAGTCCTGTTCTACTTTCAGACCCTCATATCGGAACTGACCGGTCTCGAAATCGCCAACGCCTCTCTCCTCGATGAAGCGACCGCGGCCGCAGAAGCCATGGCCCTCGCGCATCGATCGGTCAAGGGGACTCGATTCCTGATCTCGAACGCGTGCCACCCTCAAACGATCGAAGTCGTTCGCACTCGAGCTGTACCATTGGGAGTCTCGGTCGAACTGTTCGATGCACAGCAACCCGTTGGTGACTGGAGCGGTGTCTTCGGTATCCTGATTCAGTATCCAGGCACCGATGGGGTTGTCATCGATCCAAGTTCCTTGATCGAACAAGCCCATCAGCACAAGGCATTGGCCATTGTCGCAACCGACTTGTTGGCTCTGATGATGCTCCCCTCCCCGGGTTCTTTGGGAGCGGACATCGCTGTGGGATGTGCCCAGCGCTTTGGTGTGCCGTTAGGATTCGGTGGCCCGCATGCCGCGTTCTTTGCGACTCGCGATGCTTATAAGCGGACCATGCCTGGACGGATTGTCGGACAGTCGATCGACCGCCATGGCAAACCTGCATTCCGATTGCAACCTCCAACATCTGCACTGCTCAAGCGTTGTTGGCCATCATGTCGACATTGTACGCTTGCTATCACGGACCCGAAGGCTTGCGAGCCATCGCGCAGCGCGTTCACTTGCACACGAGCCGGCTGTACCGCTCGTTGATTCGGGCTGGGCTAACCTGTCGATCCGATCGATTCTTTGACACTCTTGCGATCACGGTCCCCGGTGGTTCCGATTCGGTCATGGCGGCCGCCGTGCGCGAAGGCTACAACCTGCGACGATTGGATAACCAAACGATCGGCATCAGTTTGGATGAAACGACAACCGAAGCGGACCTACAAGCGTTGGCTCGGATCCTGAATGTCGAGTTGGTTGAGGGTGACGTCGAACCCCAACTCTCGCAAGGTAGCTGCCGAAACGACACGATTCTGACGCAAGAAGTATTCCATCGCTATCGCAGCGAAACCGAGATGATGAGATACCTGCGTCGTTTGTCCGAAATGGATATCGCTTTGGATCGAGCCATGATTCCACTTGGATCGTGCACGATGAAGCTGAACGCAGCATCGGAGCTGACACCGGTCACATGGCCTCAGTTCAATGCGATCCATCCGTTGGCTCCAGCCGATCAGTGTCAAGGATATCGCAAGATGATCGATCAACTCGAAGCCATGCTGTGCGAAGTCACCGGTTATGACGCGGTCTCGCTGCAACCCAACGCGGGCTCGCAAGGGGAATACGCTGGGTTGCTGGCGATCAAGGCCTATCACGAATCCCGAGGAGAGCATGATCGCGATATCTGCTTGATCCCAAGTTCTGCACACGGCACGAATCCCGCCAGTGCCCAAATGGCCAACATGCAAGTGGTCGTGGTCAAGTGCGATGATCATGGCAATGTCGATTTGGACGATCTCGATCAAAAGATTGCGACCTACGGTCAGCGAGTGGCTGCCATCATGATCACGTATCCTTCGACGCATGGTGTGTTCGAAGCTGGCGTGACTGCGGTTTGTGAAAAGATTCACGCAGTGGGTGGCCAAGTCTACATCGATGGCGCCAACCTCAATGCATTGGTAGGAGTGGCCAAGCCTGGGCACTTCGGTGGCGATGTGTCCCACTTGAATTTACACAAGACCTTCTGCATTCCGCACGGGGGAGGTGGCCCTGGAGTCGGTCCGGTGGGAGTTCGAGCCCATTTGGCTCCTTTCCTTCCGCGCGATGGAGTGAATCCTGAACGAGTCGGCCCGATGATCGCTGCCGCTCCTTTTGGCAGTGCAGGAATTCTTCCTATCTCGTGGATGTACATTCAAATGATGGGAGGCGCAGGTTTGCGCCGGGCCACGCAAGTCGCCATCTTGAGTGCGAATTACATCGCGCATCGACTGAAGGCCTACTACCCCATTCTCTATACGGGCAACCGTGGCTTGGTAGCCCACGAGTGCATTCTCGATACCCGGCCGATGGAGAAAGATGGTCATGTCGGCGTCGATGATATCGCGAAACGATTGATCGATTACGGATTCCATGCACCGACGATGTCCTTCCCTGTTGGGGGAACCTTGATGATCGAACCGACGGAAAGCGAATCCCTTGCGGAGCTGGATCGTTTCTGCCGAGCTATGATCTTGATCCATGGCGAATATGTTCAGGTCCGCGATGGCGTTTGGCCGGCGGACAACAATCCGCTTCATAATGCCCCGCATACTCTGGATAGCATCCTGGCCGAGGAGACCCAGTTGGCGTACCCGAGGCGA
This sequence comes from Pirellula sp., assembly GCA_025459275.1. Classification (GTDB taxonomy): domain Bacteria; phylum Planctomycetota; class Planctomycetia; order Pirellulales; family Pirellulaceae; genus JBKCUI01. The sequence goes on along the minus strand of JALOQW010000006.1, from coordinate 26,974 downwards.
CTGGCATTGTGTCCCGATCCGGAAGCGTCGACGGCGGTCAAGTACATTCCTCCCGTAGGCCGGATCGATAATGTCTACGGTGACCGGAATTTAGTTTGCGCCTGCCCACCCGTGTCGAACTATGAATCTGTCGAGGAAACCGAGCTGACGCCGGCAATGGTGCCCTAGAATTTGGGGCCAAGGGGTTGAAATTTCGAGCGACTCAGCATTCATTAAAAAAGAGGGGCGGCTGCTGGATAGTCGCCTCGTGAGTCCCCGAGTTCCCTTATTTGCAAGGAGTCACCCATTTCGATGTCGACCATCGCCTGCAGTTTGCAGTCGGCTACCGATTGCGGAGCTGTGGTACGTGGTCATGATCGAGCGCGCGATGTCACCGAATTCCATCGCATCGCCGAAGTGCGTGCTCAGCAGGGTCTTTCCCTTCGAGCCATCGCACGTAGAACAGGTTTGGACGTTCGAGAGTTGAAACAGCAAGAGCTATCGACCACCAACCTGAGTCTCGAGGATCTGTTCCGATGGGCGGATGCCTTGGAAGTGCCGGTCAGTAATTTACTGATCGATCAAGACCAAGAGCTTTCCGAACCCGTTCGTTCCAGAGCCTCTTTGGTGAAAGTGATGAAGACGGTCGTTGCGTTGAACGAAGTGGCGACGTCACCGCGGATTGCTCGAATGACGCAGATGCTGCGCGAGCAATTGATTGAGATGATGCCAGAGCTAGCCGAAGTCGGCGGTTGGCCCACCTTTGGTAGTCGCAGACCTCCGGACCAAGTCGGCCGGATTGCTGCAAATCCGATTCCTATCGACAGCTTGTCGACCGAATGACACACACCATTTCGGCGCATGTGACGAAGGGGTACCTAACAGTTGTTGAGTGTCAGAATAGTCCTTATTTTTTTCTTCTGATTCCTTGCACCTCACTCACGGACTTCGCCACAGAAAGGCCAGCTAAACAGCTGGCCTTTTTTCATTGCTGACCCGCTTCGTCCACACGTTTCCAGCCTTGCTCGGTTCGATCCAAAGGGATACGACTCGCCAGATCGGTGATAAACTGAGATTTGTCCTTGGGAGAGATCATCACTGCCTGGAACCACTTCGGTCCATATTGGATCCAGAGTCGGTCGAGGGAAAGGGCAGGAGAACTGAGAGGATTGTTAGTCGGAATGACTTCGCGGATGTTGGCCAACGGGACGCACCAGCGGAATACTCCACATCGAATTTCAAGTGCTGTCTCGTTGACTCCATAGCGCATCGGAAAGACACACAGGCCGTACAAGCAGACGACAAACGCGAGCACGCCACCCCCTATCCAAGCGGCTGGCCATACTCCATCGCTGATCGCCATGACGATGATCGCAAGCCCGACCATTGGAACCAACAACAGAATCCCCAGGATCCACCAATCGATTTTGGACGAGTACCAACGAACGGGGCGATCGTTCATGCTTTCAATGACTCCGCAAACTCATTCAGTGTGAGATATCTGGCTTTAAAGCTTCGGCGGGCAAAGGAAGCGTCTTGCCTTCGATCCGCCATGGCTCCCAAGCGGCCAGCAACTCGATCAATCAAAGTATCGATATCTTCGTCCCGATCTTCAAGTACGATCGGGTCCTGCCGTCGAATCTTCACTTCGATGCGACAGGCTTTGTCGACTCCCCCCAAGAAAGGCCCATTCGTGTCGATCAAGAAAACGCAGATGCGGTCGACTTGGGATGCCAACTGATCCAGAGCTTGATCGAGCTTGGTCCGCGTCGCCTGAAATCGTCGGCTATTGAGTTCCAAGTCCTTCGTCTGAAGAATGAATTCCATGGGTCGCTTTCTCGTGTGCATGGGAAGTTAGTCGACTCATTGTAGGAGTCCCCTCGAGTTGGATTACCTGAAAGAACTCGCAAAGACTGTTTGGTTTTATTTAATAATCAGTCTTGGCGAGCGGGGGACGTTCGTCCCCTGTTTCCCCGTTCTCGAGACCAGACGCACTGCAGCGCCCCAAACGGGGCGGAATGGGATAGCCCAGGGTATCGCCTTGGGTTCGATTCGGTCTTAGTGTGTTGACTTGAAGCATGCGATACAATGCTGGGCTTTCATGATTCCCTGGCCATTGGCTTCTCCTATGCTTCGATCCATGCTCCCTTCCCGTTCGTTTCTCGTTTGGGCTTTCGCATGGTTGTGCGTCCTGATCCAGGATCCAAGGGCTTGTGTTTGGGGAGATTGGCCCGGACTGCTGGGGCCTCGTCGCGATGGCCATGCGTCGAACGAAACGAAGTTGCCACGAACAGTCCCTAAGGAGCTGGCGGCCGCTTGGGAACTCCCCGCTGGACAAGGTTATGCGGGTGCAGCCATTCGAGGTCAGCACGCAGTTCTCTACCAGCGCGATGGAAATGAAGATGTCGTTCGATTGGTGGATGTCACCAACGGCAAGGTACTGTGGCGAACCGCATTCCCAGCTTCCTATCGTCAAGGGATCGACGAAGACAAAGGTCCCCGTTCGGTCCCCCTGATTGTCGATGAGCAGGTTCTGCTCCAGTCGGCCTCTGGAGCTATTCATTGCGTTTCGATGACTGATGGAAAAACTCGATGGAGTCGCGATCTTCGAAAGGAATACGGCGCCGAAGACGGTTATTTCGGTGCAGGCAATTCACCCCTTGTCTCTGGAGTCATTGTGATCGTCAATGTCGGTGCCAAGAAATCCAACGCGGGTATCGTGGCACTTTCACTTTTGGATGGAAGCACATTCTGGCAAGCGACCAACGCCGATGCTGGCTATGCTTCGCCGATCCTGTACCCATCGGCCGACGGCAACGCGGGTACTTCGCAAATCGCGATTGTTCCGACGCGGCTCACCACCTACGGCATGGATCCAATGACGGGGCGGGTCCTATGGGAGTACCCATTTGGGCAACGAGGCCCGACCGTTAACGCAGCCACTCCGATCGTCATGAAGAACGGGCACGTGTTCCAGACCTCCAGCTACGGTATTGGGTACGTCTCGGTCGAGGTGGGACCTGCAGAAGCCAAAGTCGTGCAACAAGGGGACGCACTCGCGAGCCAGTATGCCACGCCCGTGTCCGTGGGAGATTACGTCTTTGGATCCGACGGTCGTGAAGACGCGGGGTATTCGAAGTACAGATGCCTGCAGCCTGACACCGGAAAATTGATCTGGGAGGAAATCGCGATGCCTATTTGCCACACCATTGCAACAAAAAGCGCTGCTGCAACCGAAGCGGAAAATGGATCCGAATTGTTGATCATGGGGATCGATGGCCGAATTTGGCTCGTCCCAGCAACCGATCGCGGTTTCCAGCCTATCTGGCAAACTCGCATTCCCATGGGAAAGTACCGAGCCTTGCCTGCCCTGTCCAACAACCGTTTGCTCGTCCGTAGCAGTCTCTCCAGCGATGCGAAATGGTTGTGCTTCGAATTGTAAACCGGCCCTGAGATCGATTACAATGCATTGGAGATTGGTTGACTGGTCTATGGTCAGTAAGGCAAGGATCCGTTCGAATGAATGAGACGGTCGATTCGGACAAAGGATCCGCACCCTCGGGCAAATCAAGTTCCTCGTCGCCAACATTTGCGAGTCTCCTGGCGTCGACGATGCTGAGTTTGTGCGTCGTCTTGATATTGCTCGTTTGCCTCCGCTTTTTGTTACCCCCGATGCTGGAGTCTTCGCGCTATTCGTGGCATCGAGGCCAGCTGCGAGCGGAATACGAACTGTCCGGAGAGCAACTGGAGCGAGTCTCTTGGGAAGGCCTCAGTCAGGTATCCAAAACCGTCGCCCGTCGTGTCAGCCCGAGCGTTGTTCACATCCAGGTCGCATCCAACAACGAGGAAGCCGAATCGCTGAACCGCTGGAACCCCGATATGAAGCCGTTCCGTATTCCCTCGGGGCAAGGAAGCGGAATCGTCGTGCGCGAAGACGGGTTTATCCTTACCAACCATCATGTCCTCGATGGTAATACCGAAGTTTTGGTTTACATGCCCGATGATCGGGTCTTGCCTGCTGAGGTCGTAGGAGTGGATCGCACGACTGACTTAGCATTGCTCAAGATCAATGCCAAGGATCTTCTTCCCATCGCATGGGGAGATAGCGACGAGGTAGAGATTGGTTCCCCTGTGTGGGCTGTCGGTAGCCCGTTCGGCCTGACCGGCTCGGTCTCATTTGGGATCCTGAGTGGCAAACACCGTATCGATCTCAATGCGAATCCTCAGTACCGCGGATCGCGCGAGCGGATCACATCTCGCTACAGTGACTTGATGCAAAGCGATGTCGCGGTCAACCCCGGCAATTCTGGGGGACCATTGGTCAACGGGAGAGGTGAGTTGATCGGAATCAACACCGCGATCGTCGGCGAGTCGTACCGAGGAGTTAGCTTCTCCATCCCGAGTCGCATCGCTCGCGAAGTCCTGGATCAGTTCATCGCCCATGGCCGCGTCCGTCGCGGTTGGATGGGAGTGGAATTGGCAACCGAGATTGTTCCGGAAGATGCGCAGATAGCCCCGCGGGCTGTTGTGCGTTCCGTGGTTCCTGATTCGCCAGCCGAGCGTGCAGGTATCTATCCAGGCGATCGCATTCTCGAGTACAACGACAAACCAGTCAAAAATGTCGAACAATTAATCGATACCATTCGAACCACTCCCGCCGATTCCACTGTCCGACTAACGTTGGATCGCGAAGGAAACAAGATTGCGATCGAGGTCCGGCTCGGTGAACTGAGTTTTGCACCGTAGTCTTCTTGTCGGTGAGTATCGGCGCGTTATCCAGCCAGTCGAGAAAAGCCACGGACGTTTGGACAAACCTTAACGCCGCACCTTATCGCCGCACCTTTTCTCCAGGAGGCGGATATCCCCGAGAAGCATCGTCCAAGACGAGAACCCAATCGCGATCTTCACCGGGATTAGGAGAGAGGAATCGTTGAGAACCGGTATTGGGAAATACACCGCACGCTTGAGCTTCGCCGGTTCGTGGATCGTACCACCAAGCTTTGACAGGCTCCTTCTGGATGCAGTCCATGCGAACTTCGAACGATCGACCGACAGGAGCGTAAACCATTGCATACGTCCCTTCGGTGTCGCGTGTGGCGGTAAAGCGATAGCGGCCGCTTCCTGGAACGGAGTTGGCAACCCGATCCTGCAAGATGATGGAGGGGTCAGGAACCCGAGTCATCATCGGCCTCGATTCAATCAGCCTTCGTGCATGCTGCATTTGCGACGCGCCCGGCTCATGAATGGCAACATCCCATGGCATCAAGGGATTGTTGATAGGGTTTCGAGGTTGGCTCCACATTTGCCAGACGGAATGATGGCCATAGGTATGCCCCATGGCACCGTCGAACAGATTCCAATACACAGGTCGCCTCACATCCGACGCGATCGAATATCCGAGTTTGTCTGCTTGGAATGAGATCGGATGACCTTCATAGATGGGTTCGCCATCTAAGACGGGCTTGGTAGGCACGCGATCGTAATCCGTGCGCGTTGCATCATAACGCCCCGTATACTCCGCGACATGTCCATTCTGCCGCATGTTGAAGGCAAGCCATGACGCGTCATGAAAATACTGACTCGAACCGGATCCACCCGAGGGATGAAAGGTGATGAGGTGACGTTTATCATCTCCCTCTTGAAGCCCCTTAGCCATGGCCTCAATGATCGTTCGATGACGTTCGTCTTCGATGGGGCGATCTCCACCTACGATCCAGATTAAGCCCGCATCCCTGTATCGCTTGCCGAGCCAGACTCCGTAGGTGTAGGCATTTTCGGGGGAAAATATCTCAGGACCGTCTCCCCACTTCTTGTTCCACTTGTCACCCCATGTAGGAAGAAATCCGATGTAGATGCCGCGCTGGTTGGCTTCCTTGATAATGAAGTCAACATGGTCCCAATAATCGTTCCTGTCACCAGCCATCACCTTTGGCTGTGCCGGGTCGTTATTGATCAACGGGGTATGTCCGTAGGGATTCGGATCATCGAGCCCTCGAAGCTCAGCAAGCGCGACCGCCTGTATCACCGTGAAACCTTGCTTGGCGCGTAGATCGAGATACTGGATCGCTTGTTCGCGGTCCAAGCGATGAAACAACTCCCATGCGGTATCGCCCAGCCAAAAGAGCGGAGTCCCATCCTCATGCTGTAGAAATCGCTGATTGTCGCTGACTTTCAGAATCGGCAGCGACTGCGCCAAGGAGACGCTAGGGCAAACCAAGGCGAGAACGAGACAAAACCAATGTCGCATGATCCGAACGCTCGAAGTGGAAGGAGTAGGAACCACTCAACCCGAGCGAGATCTTTTCGTCACGCACAATCGATATGTCTCTATTACATTACCTTCGATCCGTTCGGGTCGCACCTGATGAAGTATAACGTGTGGATTCTTCCTTGAGCATGTCGTCTTCGGTTCCCTGGCACCGGACCACCGCCCGGAATCGGTGGGTCCCAGGCTTTGAGGCTTGGGCGGTAATTCGAAGAACGATTTGTTCGCCCGGAGCAATCTTGGGAATGGTGTCGAAGAGTACTTGCCCGGGCACGAGCTGTCCGGTGTGGCCTTCGATGCGGCTGGGTTCGATTCCATCCGAGAATTGGGCAATGACATACACGTCTTCCGCAGCCTTCTTGCCTCGATTCGATACCGTGACCTCGTAAACAACCGGCTTGTCAATCGGAGCCGGAGCCACGGGATCGTTGACCAACAACTGCAAGTCCGCGATCGCGTCGACCTGAGTCTGGATCGACGACTCCACATCAGGTCCTGTCGACGATTCGACCTTGAACGCAAACGTATTGTCACCAAGTTGATTCATCACGCATTGAAAATTCCACTCCTTCTTTTCGCCGATGGCAAGATTTGGAATCTCCCATTGGAGTTGGTTTCCTGTCCGAACGATGCCTGTTGGAAGGGCCAGCAGTTCGACTTCTGACGGAACATTCAGTACGCATACGTTTTTGACAGCGGCGGTTTTGCCCAGATTCTCGAGGGTCAACAAGTAGTCAGCCGTGTTGCCTTGGTAGAACTCGCTTGGTCCCGTCCAAGTTGCCAGGAGTTGGGACTGACGCACCTCGACATCCACGCGACTGGCAGACTCCAGCTTCGAAGCCTCGCTGATCGCTTTGGCATGGACGGCCAACTGACCTGCTTGCTCGAACGTCAATTCCATTTCCAAGACTCGTTCACTGCCCGCGGCAAGATCCCCAACGATGGACTCTTGGGTCGCTTGCGATTCTGCTTGCAGTTCCACGCGCACGTCGCGAGCGTCGGCATTCCCTGGGTTACGCAAGCGCAATCGATAGACTTGTGGCTGACCGTAGTCCGCTTCGGAGGGGCCTTCGACCGCCAGCAACAGTTGAGGCTGCTGAACTCGGATAGGCATCTGAACGGAAGGTTGCTCAATCGTCCAATCCAAACCGAGTGCGAAGTGCTCGGGTTGTTCCGTTCGGATCATGACCCGTAATGATTTGCTGGAACCTGGAGCCAGACGCGGCAATGTCCATGCCACGCCGTTTCCTTGATCGTCCGAAATCGCGACAGCTTCTCCATCGGAAGCCACCGGATCGATCATCGCGACATGTGAGGGGAGTCTTACGCGGACCGTGAGTCCTTGGAGGACCGTTTGTCCATCATTCGTCGCTACAACTTCATAAGGGATTGCTTGATCGATCAAAATGGAATCTGGCCCCACCAAACGCAGCTTCAGCCCTGGCGACTGAAGCTCTAGGCCGTTCAAGGAAGACGAAGGTGCCGTCGCTCCAATGGTCGGTAACTTCGCCTGCTCAATCGGGGATGCTAACGAAGAACGAGAGACAACGGTGCTCGAAACCTTTTTGGAGCCGATGGAATCTCGTTTGTCGGCCATGGCATTTGGCGTAGCCGAGTTAGCAAGGGGACTTCGGCGTGGGCTAGTTGTCGAAGGCGAAATAGGAGGGGCCGTGGTTGCTTGTGCTTCGGGCAACTCAGATGGGGGGACCGTAACCGGCCGTGTTGGTTTGGGCATCCGAGGTTCGACGCTTTGATTCTTAGTGCGTCGCGAGGTCCCTTGCGAGTCGAGCGTTTCCGTCTTCGGGGTGGCTTCATAGATTTTCGTGTCGGCCGAAGGTGGCACCACACTTCGATCGCTACTTGGTGGTGCGGTTTCTGCGGCCGAGTTTCCAAGCTTGGAACCGGACAGCGTCAGCCGAGCTGGCTGGCTTGAAGATGACGCGCGAGACGGTTGGCTTGATGGTGGATTCAGTTTCGAAAACGAGGGAGGTATTTCCATGCTCTTCTCCGAATCCGCTTCTGTTTCTGCGTCCGGGTTCGCGGATGGAGCGTCGACCGGGGCGGCATCCGTTCCTTCGAGTTCCAGTTCTAATTCGGTCTCTGCGAAGGGCTCACGCGGTGGTCTGGATGCAACGCGACTACCTAGGCCAGGAGTGGCATCGCGAGGTCGAGCTCGAAATGCGTTCGAGAACGACTTCAGTGGTAGAAACAAACCGCCATTCCCCGACGCTTCGCGGGGAGGCGGAGTTTCGACCCGTTTGGGTGCGGGCGGGTTGAAGAATCGTCCGAGAAAACTGGGATTCGCCTGTCCATTACGCGGGTCGAGCTCCGTGTCTTGGGCCCCTACCAGACTCGGCATCCCCAAGGCGAGAACGAGTCCCGCGAGCCAAGTTGGATACGTTTTCGGTTTTTGGGTCAGCATGCTCGTGTCCTCTCCCTCAGGGCTGGCCATGCCTGCAAGGCAAAAACTCCGACCCCGTCGTCGTTTTTGATCGGAACATGAAACCGCAAGGGTCGAGGAGAATTTGAGGGTTTTCCCGAATTTGAGGACCTTCGTCGATGTTTGATAATGCAACCAACTCCGAAAACGATGTACGAATTTGCCCGGAACTACGATAGACAAGGGAGTCCTGTCCGCGATCGCATCCTCCGTTTCGCGTCCACAACTCTTCAGGAATTGCGGGTACCGACTCCGAAGTCCAGCTTGATTTCCCTCAAGCAGGACCGTTTGGCCCGACTTTTGCTGTGGTGAGGGGTTGGGCTTGCCCTCAGGCCGCATCCGTTTCAGGGTGTTGTCCGGGATGGGATGTCGCAGCCCTGTAGGTTTCTTGGTCATTTGCGTGTTTTTTGATGGCAACAAAAATAGACCAGAAATAGGATTAGGGAGATGACCCCTCATATGACTCTTCGAGCCCTTTCGGAGCGGATCGCTATGCTGATTCAACGTGTGTTGCGAGCAAGAAAATCGGTGCTGCCGTTTCTTGCGTTCGGTTTTGCTGCTTACTGCGCCGGCCCCATGAGCGTGGCCTCGGACGACGTGATGGCCAAGGCCAGTCGCATGGCCACGTATGACGACCAGGGAAAAACCCTGTTCGCTCTGAGCGTTGTGCCAGGCGTGATCGCCTCGGAATCGGTCGATCCGAATGTCGCGATCATTGTCGATACGTCGGCTTCTCAGAACGGAGACTATCGCCGCGAGTCGATGGACATCGCTCGTGCGGTGGTGGAAGCCCTTCCGGAGGGAGCAACCGTTTCGCTGTTTGCATGCGATTTGCAACCGACGGCCTTGTTGGAAGCAGGAGATGCGAGCTCGTCCCGAACCTCAGCAGCGTTTGAAAAGCTCGAACAGCGATTGCCCCTGGGAACTTCGGATATCGCGGCCGCGTTGCGAGCAGCCGCCAAATCGTTGCCAGCTCGCGGCGATCGAAACATTGTTTACATCGGCGACGGTGTGCACCTCAGCAACTTGATGAACACCGAGGAATTTGGTGCTCTGGTATCGGAGTTGGTTGATGGCCGATGTGTCGTTCATTCGTTAGCCATTGGACCACGTACCGACTGCGAGTTTTTGTCGACACTCGCCAACCATACCGGAGGTCGAGTTTTTGTTCGAAGCAATATTCAGGGAGTGACGCTGCAGCAGATTGGTGGCGAGTTGGCTCGCGTTGCTGCACGGCCTGTTTTCTGGCCGAGCGATTCGCGCTGGCCGGCTGGTGTTGCTGTCAAGTATCCTGAGCGGCTTCCACCCTTGCGATCCGATCGAGATACCATCATCGTGGGAACGCTGAACGCCCCTTCGATTCAGGGAACCCTTCAGCTCGATGGCACGGTCCTCGGTCAGTCGGTGTCGCTCGACTGGAACGTCAAGAGCGAATCCAGCAATCCCGATCTGGCATTTTTGGGTGTATTGGTTTCGAAGTCCAAGGCGAACGGTGGCCTTCTTCTACCGACCGCAGGTTCCGATACGCTTCGCGAGCTAGGTGACAGCTTGATGCAATCGTCGGACTACTTGATCAGGGAAGCGAAGTTCGCTCTGCACGTCGGAGATCATGCCGCTGCATCCACCATCGCCAAAGAAGCACTTTCCCGATCACCGAACAACTTGGAAGCGCAAGCTATTCTCGATGCAGCCCGCGAAATGGCAGCCAACCCGAATGGGAAATTGCAAGATTCCGCGGAGACTCCAAAGCCGGTTAAGGAACAAGGAGCTGCACCGAAGATTGTCAAATTCGTTTCGGCTCGCGTACAGGATGACCCATTCGCTCAACCTCCGGCTGGCGATGATCCGTTTGGGGATACTCCTGCCGAACCTGCGCAAGATCCAGTCGCACCTGGCGAAACCGTCGAGCTCACTCCTGTGGCTCCTCCGACAAGTTCCGCTCCCGCAGCGCCTCGGCAAAACATGCCCCCAGCATTCGATCCCTACGGCGAGCTCGCAACGGCCGGAGACCTCTTGGCACGCGACAATGAGATGCGTCGCGTGGCAGCTCAAGCCCTTGAGCGACAAGTGATGGCGGAACTCAGCCGATCGCGAACCTCGGATGATCCGAACACTTCGAAGATCGCTCTGAAAGCGATGTTGGATCAAGTGCGACGTTCGCCGGAACTGGATCCCGCCAGCCGAGTCCAATTGGAAGCGCGGCTGACCTCGGGTATCCAAGCGGCCGCCCGTTCCGAGTCGGAGTTACGCGAACGGATCGCTCGATCGGAAGCTATCCAGTCAAGCGCTTCGGCCGCTCGACGCCTGTTGGCAGATCGAGATCGACGCGATGCGACCATCCAACAACTCGTGGAACGTTTCAATTCGTTGATGGAGCAACAACTTTATTCTGCTGCCAACAACGAGATCGCTCCTCAGATTCACGAACTGGCACCAGATTCGGTGATCGACGTTGTCGTGAATGCTGAGTCCAATAGCGTTGCCAATTACCGACTGATCATGGATGCAGTCAATCAGCGGAATCGCGGTTTCGTCGACAGCCTTTATCTCTGCGAATTGGCCTGTATTCCTTTCGAGGACGAACCGCCGATTCGTTATCCGCCTGCCGACGTTTGGCAAGCCCTGAGTGCTCGGCGATTGGAACGCTACGGCACGATCGATTTGTCCGGCGGCAACGAGTCCGAACGACGGATCTTCCGCGCTCTTCGTGAGCGAGGCGAAGCGCAATTCAACAACCAGCCATTGAGCGGTGTCATGCAGTATTTCTCTGACACCTATGGGATTCCAATCGTCATCGATCCAAAAGGTCTCGAAGAAGAAACCGTAACACCTGAAGAACCGGTGACATTGAACGTTCCTGAGATCTCCTTGCGTTCAGCATTGAAGCTGATCCTCGAACCGCTCAATCTGACCTACGTCATTCAAGACGAAGTCATGAAGATCACCAACAAGAAGAATTCCGCCAACGTTGTTCGCGTTTACCCAGTCGGCGACTTAGTCGTTCCAGTCATCCAGCTCGGTGGAGGCATGGGGATGGGCATGGGCGGCATGGGCATGGGCGGCGGCATGGGTGGCATGGGCGGCGGCATGGGTGGCATGGGCGGCGGTATGGGTGGCATGGGCGGCGGCATGGGTGGCATGGGCGGCGGTATGGGTGGCATGGGTGGCGGCGGTATGATGGCTGTCAGCGATTCCCCCTCCAAGGCCGATTCCAAACCGCAAGCTGCCAAGGAAGCTCCGGTCGAACCCACCGCTATCGTTCAGTCGATCCTCACCAGCGAAGGAGATCAACGTGCCGAAGCGGAAGCCGCTTTGGGCCGTTGGGTCCAATCACAACTCGACGCAGCCAAATCGGCGGCCGATGCCAAGGACGATGCCGCTTGCAAAGCACGATTTCAATCCGTCGTCGATCATCTCAGCGATGTGATGCGCAATACCCTTCCCGCTCCTTGGATGTACGAAGCCTTGAGCATCGCTATGCAAGGCGCCGAATACCCGGCCTCGGAAGTTCAACGCGTCATGTTGTCCAGCATCGACTTTGGGGCCGATGTCACCGCGGCTATCAAGATCGCTCGCTACCTTGAGACCCAAGGTATGAAAAAGGAAGCACTCGCGATCTATCGCGATGCCCATCGCGTTAGCCCCATGGAACGACTTCCGCTCGAAGCCGGACTCAACCTGGCTCTGGAACTCGATGACCGGCAAGCAGTTGTGTGGGCCGCCACCGGTGTCCTGAGTCAAGCGTGGACCGATGAACAATTGCCTCTGATCGAGAAAGCGATCTTGGCTGCCAAGGCTGCTTACATTCGCCTCAAAGGTGAGGGGCGAACCATGGAAGCGTTCGCTTTGGAACAAGCGCTGAAACTTGCTCAAGGCCGAGACATTGTCGTGCGAGTTACGTGGACCGGTAACGCGGATATTGATATCGCTGTCGAAGAACCAACCGGAACCATCTGCGATACAACCAACCCTGCGACGATTGCGGGTGGGTTGTTGTTGGGCGATAGCTCGTCGATGGACAGGGCTGGTAAAGACGGCTACTCAGAAACCTATGCTTGTGCTCGTGGATATGCAGGACAGTACCGAATCGCCATTCGGAAGATCTGGGGTGATGTTGCCGGTGGCAAGGTCACCGTCCATATCGTTACCGACTATGGGACAAAGGACCAACGCTACACCGAACATCAGGTTCCCATCGAGCGTGATGCGATGTTGGTGACCGAAGTCAAGAACGGCCGTCGGACAGAACCTCTGTTCGAAGCTCAATTGGCGAAAGTTCGAACGGAGAAATCCCTTGCAAGCAACGCGGTTCTTGCCCAAGCCGGCAATGCAGGATTCGGTCCTGGCCTTCCAGAGGAATACGAATTCCAACGCCGCTTGATGAACTTTGCCAGTGGCACCGGAACCCCCGGAGTCTTGCCACCAGGACGATTCCCCCCCTTCTTCCGAGGTGCTGTCGGCTATCGTCCCCAATTGGCGTTCATTCCGACGGGAACCATGTTCTTCGCGACCGCAGTCATCTCGGGCGATCGAAGATACGTGCGAGTTAGCGCTGCACCGTTCTTCAATGACATTCTCGCCGTGGACACATTCAACATTGTCAGTGGCGAAGCAGGTGGCGATGGTGCTGGTGGCGGCGGTGCCGGTGGTGGTGGTCTCGGTGGCGGCGGTCTTGGAGGAGGAGGCGGTGGCGGCGGCTTCCTAGGCACCGGAGGATTCGGTGGCGGTGCGGCCTTCTAACCACTGGTCGTTCGTCAACGCTGAGCTCCCTCTCGATTCAAAGGGCATCGGAAGAATGATCGTTCGATGCCTTTTTTCATTTTATCGCGATGCAACCACAACATATCGGGGCGTTCTCGTGGATGGCAGAGCATTGACCCGATGCATCCAACCGACATGCTCAATTTCAAACCCCACAGCTTCCAAGAGATAAGGTATCGTCCCTAAGGATTGCGTGCTCGATAACGGCAAAACATCGACCAGCTCACCCCAAGCACCACCCCATCCGTCTCTTCCAAAGATGGCGTCGAGCACCAAGACACGACCTCCAGGCTTTAACCACGCATACCAGTTCGCGAACGCAGCCAGTGGATCAAAGAGTCCGTTGACCACTTTTCGACAGGCTACCAAATCGAACTGATGATCCTTGAACATGCTACGATCTTCAGGGGCATCGCAGCTCCCCTCATGGATCTCGATCCCAGAATTGGTCAAACCTGCTAGATCCATGCGATCCCGCCAAGAACGAATCATTGCAGGAGACGGCTCGGTAGCCGTCACACGCGCTCCAGGAAAATGGGCCAACACCTCCGTAAACGCTCCCGTCCCCGCGCCGACTTCCAAAATCTCAAGCCCAGCTTCGACCTGCATTCCATCGGCAAGATCGGCTCGATGCGCTGCAAGTTGGTCTGGCAGCAAATACCCCATCCCGGGAATAGCTGCATACTCTTTGGCCCCAGCGTCATCGTAACGGGCCGCGTGGCAGCCTCTTCCCTGCTTCCTCAATGCGTTCCAATCCCAAAGCCTCGGCTGATCGTTCATCTTCGAAATGGTCCCCGTAGAAGTTTTTCTTGAATGCATCTGGAAACAGGACTCCATTGCTGGTTCCAGGTTCGGCGACATTCTATAATCTCTAGATCTGGGTGGATTCCCATCACACCCCAGCAACAACCTATCCTCGCGTTCGCAGGAGTGCCGATAATGAGCCATGCTCGATCTATGTCTGTTGTCTTGTTCGTCGCCTTGGTTTGCTCTTTCGTTGTAGACACAGCATCAGCTCACTTCCCATTTCATCGCCACTGCTTCGCGCGCCCCTGGTGCCCACCCAGGGCTGTCGTGTGGGGTGGTTGGCCAGGTTACTCCTTTTACAGTTACCGTGCCTCATTCTGCGCTCCGATCTATTACCAACCCGTCGTTTTCACGCCAGTTATCTACAACCCAGTGATCTATCGCCCAGCGATCTGCGCTCCCGTCATTTATGACCCCGTGATCTACGACCCCATCCCTTGCGCCACAACCTTCTCCACGCTGTCCGTATCTCGTACAACCACTGCTCCACGATGGGCGGCATTGCAAGCTTCTTCGGCGCAGCGAGTTGTTCGGAACGAAACAGGCTTGAGGGTAGCGACGGTCAAGAAGGAAACCCAACCAGTATTGACGACCTATTCACCGGTATGGACCGAAGCGGCGATCGGTTTGATCGATGACATGATGGATCGCGGCGAATGGGAGCTGGCTCATCAATCGCTCCAACGCATGGACAAATTATCCACGCCCATCAGCCATCGGGTGCTGCTCCGGCAAGCCGTGATGGATATGGTGGCTCATCGCCAGGAATTGAATGCTTCTCATTTGGATCGGATCATGGATCGATTCGCGCGAGCTGCCGAGGAAGGAAGCCAGTTGGCACCAGAAGAATTACGGGGCAACTCCCTGAGCGCCTACCTAGAAGACGCGGGGATCTCCTTGGAAGAGGATCTTCTTGATCAACTAGCTCAACGAGTCCTTCGTCAACCCGAGCAATCGGGGCGTGAGTTGTTGCTGCTGTCGGTCTTGCTGAGCCTAGACGGACAGAAGGAACGAGCCCAGCTCTTCACCAACGAGTCCCGCACGCTGGCTGCTCACTCCGACTCGTTCCGCTGGCAAGTGGTTCTGCGCACGCTGGGGCAACCCTCGGAAGGTGATGCACTCCTTGCCGTCAATCGATAGATAACGCCTTTATCCCGCAGTCTCCATCGTTTCACCGCAACACCGTTCAACGAACGGACCTAATGTAGTGGATCTTGCCAAAGATCCTGGAACGCCGGGAAGTTTGGCAACTTCCACTACCTTCGTTGAACGGTATTTCGTTTCACCAGTAGCCGTGGGCGCCGGTTCGCCTCATGGAACGCCACTGTGACGAAACGCTACAATAGCGATCTGCCTCCTGATCACCGGAGTTAGGACCTGGAATCGCTATGGATATCTTTGAGCTAACATCATCCCTGGGACTTTCCACATCGGACGTCGAGCCCCGTGGCTGGCAAATCGGTAAGTTCGCACCGGGTTTGCTCGATTCGCTCCAAGATCGCCCAACAGGCAAATACGTCGGCGTCACTGCCATCAACCCAACCCCGTTTGGCGAAGGGAAAACGGTTGTTACCATCGGCCTGGCCATGGGTCTCCAAAAATTAGGCAAAAATGCCATCTGCACATTGCGCGAGCCTTCGTTGGCACCGGTCTTCGGCATCAAAGGAGGAGGTGCGGGAGGTGGCAAATCGATCCTCGTACCCCAGTCGGACATCAACCTGCACTTCACGGGCGATCTGCACGCAATTGCGTCGGCCAACAATCTTCTGGCAGCAATGATCGATAACCACGTTCGTCGACGGCGCGAACCACGCATCGACGAAACCACCATCGCATGGCGGCGATGTGTCGACATGTGCGACAAAGGGCTTTCTCAGATTGTCACTGGCCTGGGCAATCATCCCCAAGCACCGGTCCGCGAAACGGGATTTGATTTGACGGCTGCATCCGAAGTCATGGCGATTCTGGCCCTCGCAGAAAACATGCAGGACCTCCGGCAACGCATTGGTGCGATCCTGGTTGGCCTAACCCCATCAGGTGAAGCCGTGACCGCCAACGATTTGGGTGCCGCCGGCGCGATGACGGCGCTCTTGAAGGATGCATTGCGTCCCAATCTCGTACAGACCTGCGAAGGAACCCCTGCCGTCGTCCACGCGGGCCCTTTCGCCAACATTGCGCACGGAAACAGTTCCGTCCTTGCTGATCGAATCGCCCTCCGATTGGCGGACTACGTCGTCACCGAAAGCGGATTCGGTTCCGATCTTGGTGCAGAGAAACTCATCCACATCAAGTGCCGAAACCGCGACTTTAGTCCCTCTGCCGAAGTACTCGTCTGCACGGTGCGCGCGATGAAGTTTCACAGCGGACGATTCGATGTCCGACCAGGCAAGCCACTTCCAGAAGACTTGCTTCGCGAGGATTGCGATGCGTTGAAACAGGGAATTGTCAACCTCGAAGCCCATCTCGACATTCTTAAGGGCTTCGGTATTCCAACCATCGTTGCCATCAATCGCTATCCGACCGATACCAACAACGAAATTGAACTCGTGCGATCTCTGGCAATCGAAATGGGGGCAACTCAAGTTGCCGTGACCGATGCCTTCGCTCGAGGAGGTGAGGGGAGCCTTGAGTTGGCGGAAGCGGTCGTACGCGCAAGCCAATTGCCCCGCCGCGCGATCCATATGTATCCGCTGAGCGACTCACTTTATGACAAGCTGGATGCTGTAGCGCGCTGTGTTTACGGCGCGGAGGGAATCGTGTTATCGCCCAGCGCGGAACGGCAACTCCATCGCTACACCGAACTGGGATATGGAGAGCTACCCGTGTGCGTCGCCAAGACGCAGTATTCCCTGTCGCATGACCCGAAGCTTCTCGGTCGTCCTCGCGGCTTTCGCATCCCCATTCAAGACGCACGTGTTGCCGCTGGTGCAGGCTTCGTTTACGCCCTCGCGGGGGACATCATGACCATGCCTGGATTGCCATCCCAACCGGCCGCGTTGCGTATTGATGTCGATGCCGATGGCGCGATTCGCGGCATGTAAGCAAACAATCCTTCCATGGAAATGAATATGCCACGTAAGAAAAGGAACGAATCGAGCGAAAAGGATCCCCTCATTGTCGACCAGGTGCTTCAAGAATTGGGCGATATTCGTTCGGAGATGGTGACGGAAACCGAACTACTTCAATCCAAGCTTAAGGAAGTACATCCCAGCTTTCGGGAGAGCGCGCGGAATTTGATTCATTATCTCGTCCTGAGACGTCGGGATCTGCGTGCCATGCAAGCTCAGCTGGCTTCTCTAGGACTCTCTTCTTTGGGCCGAGCGGAGTCGCATGCGTTAGCCAATGTGGATGCGGTTTTGAATGTCCTCCGCCGATTGTCTAACGCATCGACCACGGAAACGGCATCTTCCTCCATGGACATCGATTTCCATCGAGGCCAGCAACTTCTTTCAGAACATACCGAATCCCTGTTGGGCCCTTCTTCCCCTGAACGGAATACTCGAATCATGGTTACCATGCCGTCGGAGGCAGGTGACGACTACACGTTGATCCATCGATTGCTGGAAGCTGGGATGGATTGCATGAGAATCAACTGCGCGCATGATGATGCAGCAACGTGGGAACGAATGATCGAGCATCTCAGACGCGCGGAGAAGGCTCTTGGGCGCAATTGCCGCGTGATGATGGACTTGGCGGGTCCCAAATTGCGGACTGGACCGCTCGAGCCTGGCCCCGCAGTCCTCCGGATCCGCCCTCAGCGAAACGAGTATGGTCGTGTTATCGCTCCAGCCCGCATCTGGCTCACGGACGAGGAAGCATCCGAGACATCCCCAACGCAAGCGGATGCCACTCTGTTTGTCCCATCGAAATGGCTGGCAGGCTTGGAGTTGGAGGATCGCATCCAACTGACCGACGCTCGCGATTGTAAACGTGAGATAAAGGTCGTTGCTCCGACCGAACACGGATGCTGGGCAGAAGCGATCAAGACCATGTACATCATACCAGGTACGGTACTGCGACGACGCAAGACTTCGACCGATTCGCACAGGCATGAAGCAACGATTCGCCAAGTCCCCAACTTGGAATCCTGCATACCGCTTCACGAAGGGGATCAGCTGATTTTGACTCGGGACCAACAGCCCGGCAGGCCTCATGTACACGATAGTTCAGGAAGGCTATTGACCCCTGCAACGATTGGCTGCACACTCCCCGAAATATTTGACGATGTCGAGGCGGGGCAACCGATCTGGTTCGACGATGGAAAGATCGGTGGCGTGATTTCCAAGGTCGATGTCAATCAAGTGCATGTCCGGATCACACATGCCAGGTCACAGGGCGAGAAGCTGCGAGCCGACAAAGGGATCAATCTTCCCGAGAGTGCACTTCGGCTCGATGCGCTCACCGAGAAAGACCGTGAAGACCTTCGGTTCGTCGCAACCCATGCCGATGTGGTGGAACTGTCCTTCGCCAATACCGTCCACGATGTCGAATTGCTCCAACGCCATCTCGCCACCATCGGTAACCGCCAGCCCTCGATCGTGTTGAAGATTGAGACACGTCGCGGATTCGAACATTTGCCCGAAATGCTGCTGGCCGCTATGCGTGCTCCATGCTGCGGAGTCATGATCGCGCGAGGCGACCTGGCCGTAGAATGCGGATTCGAGAGGCTGGCTGAAATCCAAGAGGAAATCCTATGGATTTGCGAAGCAGCCCACGTGCCGGTGATCTGGGCGACACAGGTTCTTGAATCACTCGCCAAAGAGGGATTGCCATCACGCGCCGAGATCACCGATGCCGCCATGGGACACCGCGCGGAATGCGTGATGCTCAACAAAGGTCCGCATATGCTCAAGGCCGTCGAGGTTCTCGACAACATTCTCCGGCGAATGCAGAGCCATCAAACGAAGAAGAAAGCCATGCTCCGAGAACTCCGCCTGGCCCACATGCTCGCTCTCGATCCTGGCGAGCCATAGCGTGGCTATCAAAAGTGACTCCAGACTGCGACTGCTCGTGCCATTGGGATGTGTGGCGCTATTGGCCATCCTCACGTTCTGGGCTCAGAGCAACGTTTGCGTCTATTGGTTACCCAATGAAGTTGGGATTCCAAGTGCCCAATGGCTGACGCCGAATCTGATTCGATTCAATGACTCGCGCATCATCGATTGGCGCTCGGGCAGAGCGTGGTTGGATCCACGTCCGAAAACCGTCCGTTTCAAATTGACTCCCGATTCACGCTACTACGTGGAGGTCAATGCCCTTGTCGATCCAGAGGATTTTTTCACGCTCAATCTCACCGGCAAGAATCCCTTCCAAGTGACGTATCGGGATGCGCGGACGAGCCAAGTTCTGCAACAGTTTTCATTGGAGATTGAAAGCTCCTTGCAGCCTATCGACTCCAAGCGGTGTTACATCGTTCCATCGATGAATGCGATCTCCGATCATATCGACATCGTCGAGTTCCCGGAATCCGGACCCAAGACGCGGCGCATTAAGCTTCCATCACCGACGGAAGTCCTTCGTCGGAGAGGCTTCCGTTTGCTCGGCGAGGATCGCCTGTTGTCCTGGTACTACGACGAGGCGATGGGCTCGAACGTTGCACCGGTTTGGAGAATGCAGCTTCTCCGTATCGAAGGGGATGATGTCACGCTCATCAATGACTGGCAATCATCCAGCATCGAGTATCTCTATACCGACACGAACCATATCACGACGGTCAAGCCTGGAAATACGACGATCGAGGTCAGGAATCGCGAGGGTGAAATCGAGCGAGTGCTGGAAAAATCCTGGCCGTGGCTTGTCCCCGCTAAGAGCGCAGCGGAGCCCAGCACAGATTTCATGGATCAAGGCTACATTGCATGGGGATCGGAATTGACCGCTCCCCCCAAGTATTGGGACGCAGTCACCTTGCAACCCCTTCTCGCGGATCGCCCATCCGAAATGATTCGACATTACGACCAACCGTCGGGTCGGATTGTTTCCGGGGAGGGTTATGTCCTTGAAGTATCATGGCGAGACATAGATCAACCAATTCAAACCATCCCGCTTCGAAGCCCCTTATTTGGTACATCATTTGACGTGACAGGGTCATCATTGGTGACATGTCAAGATGACGACGTGCTCCAATTCAGTATTGTCGATTTGGAACGCGGAACGGTATCTGACTTCGATTATCGCCCGCGTCGATCGTTTTGGATTTGCACCACTGCACTGTTTGCGTGTCTCGCGTGTGTGGGGTGGTGCTGGGTATCGAGGCAGCAGCGATGGCCCGTAGGTTGGGACTGGTGTGTGTTGGCAAGTGGTGTGTTCTTGTTGCACCTCTACAGTGCGTGGATTCTGGGAGAAACGATTGCCGAGCTTGAATCGTTTCATTGGTCGGAGGTGACGATGGCAGGGATGCTGCTCTCTTCATGGTGGCTCATCTTCGGATACCGTTCGATCGCGTTTCGTCTCGCGTTTCACTTGGCCCTCTTTGCCACTTTGAGCTTCGGCCTCCATTATCTTGACCTGGGGATGGTGGATCCTACATTGTTGTTGTTCTTCGGCCTTGCTCCGATCCTTTTTCTCATCCTTGGCTTGGCATTGTTTCGATTGCGGTACCCGCCCGATTCGAATCCCCCATCCAATCGCACTCGGATCCTCGATCTACTATTCCTGACAGCGGCGTTGGCAGCGATCTTGGCAAGAATCCGAGTCCTGATCTCGCCGGAACAAGGGGGGCTATCTGAGCTTTCCGTCATCTGGTCGGAAATGGAATCCATCGGATTGGCGTTGTGGGAGTTTGGTCTTCTCACCGTAATGTGCCTTGTATTGTCGCTAGCGGTCTTAACGCAGTGGTCCTCCCGTCGATCTTGGGTCTCGTTAGTGATCAACGTGACGTTGTTCTCGTTCGTCTTTGCCATGACGTGGTATTGCATGCAGTTGAGGGAACTCCTTCCTTTCATGCTGCTCGTCGAAGGGACATTTGCGTTTCTGATGGTTTTGTTTCGCATCCGGGGCTGGCGCTTTGTATGGCGTTTCCAGCGGAGCAACGCACGCCGCCCACGTTCCTAGCTCATAAACCGTAGCCACGGCCGCGGAGGCCGTGGATGGGCGGTTCTCAGGCGAGCGGGGGACGTCAGTCCCCTGTTTCTCACATCGCGAGTACCAAGCCACCAAGTTCGATCACGTGCCGCTGGATCGTCGGCAGTCACTCGCCGCCGATAAGGAGAGAGGGTGCTACCGGTCGCTCGGCACGAACACAAGAAACAGAGGGTTAACACCCTCCGCTCGCCGTATGGCTCCCATCCCGTTTACTTGATGGCGATGGCCAAAATTGAAACGTCATCCAATGGTCCCTTGGGCTGACACCATTGGTCGACGACTTGGCGAATATGAGCGACTTGGTCGACAAGCTTCGCATCGCGGCTTCGATCCAGCTCCGCGAGCATCCGCTCGTTCGTCAACTGATCCAGATTGGCGTCCATCGCCTCGGGGACGCCATCGGAGTAGAGAAGCAATCGATCGCCAGATTGGAGCTGGAGCTGGAACTCATCGAACTCCGCATCGTCGACCCAACCCACCGCTAGCCCATCCCCAGGAGCAAAGCGTGCCGGTTGACCTGCGGGCATGTGAACCGGTTGCGGATGACCACCGCAGGCATACCGAAACAGATGGGTTCGCAAATCAAGGATCCCATAGAGGATCGTAAAGTGCAGTCCACCTTGACTGTCCATCGGAAATCGGCGATTCAATTCTTCTACCACCGTCGCGGGCGGGGTCACCACACGTTTGAGCGTAAAGGGATCGGTCCGGACCAATAGGGATGTAGCCGATACCACCGAACTCAAGACCCGACCAATGGCGACGGCGAGCAATGCAGATGCCGTCCCATGCCCGCTGACATCGACGACATACAATCCCAGATGATGATCATCCAGCCGCGCATAGTTCAAAAAGTCACCTGCCAATTCATCGCAAGGGGTGTAATCCCATGCGAATTCGATCCCTGGGCAATCCAGTGGTTCGTTCGGCAACAGCGATCGCTGGACCCGGGCCGCCGCTTGAAGATCCTTGCTCATGCTCTGATTGAGCTGACTTAATCGCGTATTGAGCGATTCCAATTGCGCATTCCACGCCGAGAGTTTCTCCTTGGCCAGGATCAACTGCTCATTACTTCGGTGCAACTCTTTGTTCTTCTCGACTGCGTTTTCGAAAACGGAGACGAGCAAATTCAGGGTCTGTTGTCGTCCAGCTTGAACCTCATAGGTATTTCCATTGATCGAAACCTTTAAGGTCGATTCGGATGACTGGGATCCCGATGGCTGAGATCCGATCGAAGGGGTTTCAGCGTCCAAGACCGGCATCGAACGCAAATCTTCGATTCTCGCGATCAGGAATTGCGGGTCGTAGGGTTTGGTGATGTAGTTGTCAGCCCCAGCAGCCAGACCGCGAATAATGTCTTCCGCATCGTTGAGCGTCGACAAGAGAATGACCGGGATATGCCGTAGCTCTGCGTTCTTCTTGATGGCACTGCACAGCTCATATCCCGTCATGCGAGGCATCTCGATATCGGAGACGACGATGTCAGGCCGCAATCGCTGCACCAATTCCAATGCTGCCACGCCATCCATACCCACTTCCGCGTCATAGCCGGCCGCGATCAGTCGTTGCTGCAGGACCTTGCCTTGAACGCGGCTGTCTTCCGCGATGACCACCATGGGGCGTATTCGATCTTTTTCAGTCATCGTTTACCTTCTACCATACGGACGATCCAAGACGCCATTTTCTCAAGAGGAACGACCCGGTCTGCGAGATTCTCTTCCACGATCGTTTTGGGCATACCATAAACGATGCATCCCTCGGGATGTTGAGCCAGGACGTAGCCGCCGAGCCCTTTAATCATTCGACACCCCTCCGTCCCATCTCGGCCCATGCCAGTCAAGATGACTGCCAAGAGATTTCCCGAGTACACGCGGGTGGCGGATCGGAACAGATAATCGACGCTCGGGCGAATATTGTGCTCCGGTGGATCATCCGACGTGCGAATCACAGTCCTGCCGTCTCTCGATTCGATGCCCATCTGAAGCCCGCCCGGTGCAATGTAGATGCGGTTGGGTTCGACCGGCATACCTGTGGTGGCTTCGCAGACAGGAAGTTCACTGACTTCGTGGATGCGCGCGGCAAGAGTACCCGTGTATCGTGGGGGCATGTGCTGAACCACCAGCACGGGGACTCCCAGGGATGATGGGAGTTTAGGGAGAATCTCGCGAAGCGCGATCGGACCACCCGTTGAAGTCCCGATCAGGACTGCATCAATCCGTCGTGCTTGTGTTGTTTGATGAACAGGTTTCTCAGGAGTGACTGCAACGGTTGGAGCACTCGCCGACGATCGACGTGGCAACGCAACGTCGCAACTTTCCCGAAAGGCGCTGATCTTCTCCGCCAACAGAGTCTCTAACTGCATGCGGTTGGTGGTGGCGTTCGGGCTGTTGGGCTTCTGAATGAAATCAAATGCACCCGCCAAAAGAGCATCGGTGGTGGTTTGAGCCCCTTCGGCGGTCAAGCTGCTCAGCATGATAGCCTTGACCTTGAGTCGATGTTTTTTGATCGCGTGAAGCAGTTCCAGTCCATTCATGTCCGGCATCTGCACATCCAGCGTTAGCAAGTCCGGCTTCAGCTCAGCAATTTTTTCTAGCGCCTCACTGCCCGAGCAGGCGACTCCAACCACCTCCACGTCAGATACCCCGCGCAGCACATTCTTGACCAGTTGGCGGTACAGTCCCGAATCGTCGACAACCAGCACCCTCACACTCATCGACTCCGTCCCTGCTTTTCAAAGAGATGAATCAGGCGTGTTCGGTCAAATGGCTTAACGATGAAGTCGATCGCCCCCAATTGAATGCACTCAGAAAGCTTTTCTCGCTGATTGATAGCGCTAACCATGCAGACTCGGGCTCCAGGATCCGATTCACGAATCGCGCGAAGGGCATCGATGCCGTCCATGGTGGGCATGACAATATCCATGGTAACCAGATCCGGCTTCAACGTACGGTAGATCTCGACTGCTTGCTCGCCATTGGCTGCTTCGCCAACGACCTCCCATCCGCACTCTACGGCAATCTCGCGGATACGAAGCCGAATAATCAGGGCATCATCAACGATCAGTAGTTTTTGCGACATGCGATGCCCTCTCAGATGCGTATGGTTGGCTGGCCAATCATGTGAACCTCCACCGTCCCCGACCCGGCATCCACGACCAATCGTCGTCCAGCCGTACCTCCGAGATGACGCCCAACAATCGGTATATCAAGAGCCTTAAGAATCTGCTCGATGGCGGCCATGTTCTGGTCACCGATAGGGCGGGTGGGTGCGGGGATCACATGGGCAAACATGTTGGCTCCTCCAGCAATCTTCGCAGACAACGTTAGCCTGCTTACACCACTCAATTCTTTCATGCGTCGAATCGTTTCCGGTATCGCTGTATCGGCGTATTTCCCAACGGGTTGAGAACGACCCTGAGAATCAGGCATCACCACATGGGCTAGCCCCAGCAGCTTTATTTTGCGTTCGTACAACACCACACCTACGCAAGAACCCAACAAAGTTCTCAGGATGCCTCGCTCCATCGCCACGCCGATCTGCGCCATACCTACCAGCCCTTCGTCTTGCCGCGATCCGTCGTTCACCCCAGAGACTCCGCAATCGCGTTCAAACACTGCTTGTCTGGCAGCAACAACAGTTGCCAAGTCACTGGCGTTCCCTCGATCGAAAAATGGGTTTTGGCCATTAAAACCGAATGGATCTCATCGATCTGATCGAGCAAGACAAACTCCATGATCGAAGCGGCAAAGTCTCGAACAAAGATCGGAGGAGAGGGAATGCAAGCCTGGTTTGAGGCATCCTCGGCAAGTGAGTCCGTTCGACGAGGCATGTGCTCCGAGAGCGAGTTCAAGAACGCGCATCCCACAATATTGGCGGTTTCCAAAACCGCTGAGGTTGCCAACTCGTCCCATGCCGTGTCGGATGGGGATCCGAGACTTGCCTGTCCAGCGATCAAGGCATCCCGTATGGCGAAACCGCTGGCATCATCAAAGCTGAGCATCAGATGCCCTTGGATGCTCCCTGCAATCCGCATGCAGCACGCGCACACGGTTTCGTCTGCCGGACCCACCAAACCAGTTGCCGACTCGAGATCGACTTGCTCGAGCGAATCAACGCTGACCCGAACATCCCGTTCCAACCAGCGCGATAAAGACTGGGAAGCCTCCACCGCACTTTGCTGTACGAGCTTAGATAGCTGAGCGAGTCGTTTCGTTTCCATACATTCCCCGTAAGACCTTACGAAGCCCGATAGCTCTCTTCACGCAGTCTCGATCTTGCCAACTCGATGCACGATGCTACGTCCAGGAGCAAGCAAACCGACCCATCCCCGAGGATACTCGCACCTGACAACCCACGTATGGTCGTGAAATTCTCATCGAGTGATTTGACGACAATATCCTGACATCCCATCAAATCGGCAACGACCAATCCCATCAATTTGGTTCCTGCTGTCAAGATAACGACGTTGGAAGTCTCCGAAGGATTGATCGAGCTGCGCTGGTTCGCCTCGAGTCTTTCGTCTATGGGTATACTCCAGTCGAATACATCACCGATGCGCACCAGCGGAATGAACTCACCTCGAACGTCGATGCTATTTCTTTGGTGAACCGTCAGGATATCCCGTTCCTGCACCGAGACGATTTCTCTCACACTTTCGATCGGGGCTGCGAAGATACCGTGGTCCAGTCGGAACAGGAGTGAGCGAATGATGGCTAGTGTCAATGGCAGCCTCAGGACGAATCGAGTCCCTTCCCCCGGTACGGAATGGACCTCAATCGTACCGCTCAGTTCACGAATGCGATTGCGCACGATGTCCATACCGACTCCGCGTCCCGAGATATCGGAAACCACGTCGGCAGTGCTAAAGCCTGGTGCCCAGATGAACTGCTGGATCTCAAAATCCGTCATGAGCTCGAGCTCGGCTTCGGTGGCTAGCCCGCGCTCGATCGCTCGACGTCGTACTTTCTCGGTATGAATTCCTGCGCCATCATCGCTGATCGTGATGAGGACATTGTTACCGCGATGTTCGGCTTCCAAGCTCAATGTTCCAAAGGCTGGCTTCCCTTTCTTCACTCGCACTTGTTCCGATTCGATCCCATGATCAATGGCATTGCGCACCAAATGCACTAGCGGATCACCCAGTTCATCGATCATCCGTTTATCGAGTTCTGTATTCTCGCCTCGGATCACGTAATGGACTTTCTTGCCGAGCTCTTCCGAGATATCGCGGACGGTTCGCTTGAAACGGCTGAAGAGCGGTCCGACGGGGATCATCCGCGTATCGAGCACACCGCGTTGCAATCCTTCGGAGACTCGCGAGAACTGATCGATGGCATCGTTGAGTTGATGGTAACTCCGTCGCCCAAGTTCGAGCACTTGCAATTGGTCCTCAAGCGCGTCGACGGTGGCTTTCAATGATTGGTAGCGATCGTTTCGAAGAGTCCGTTGATGGGTCGACTCTTGTTCCGAAGCCTCGTCACCCGTCTGCTCCCGGAGAACCTCGCACAGTTCTCGCAGCCTCGATTGAAGTCCCGACTTTTGGAAAGTTTCCTTCAGTTGCGATCCCAATTCGGCGAACCGTGCTCGCTGGACAATCAGTTCCCCGGCGAGATTCATTAATCGGTCGAGGCGTTGGAGATCGA
>JALOQW010000499.1 GCA_025459275.1 Pirellula sp. | reverse complement strand
AATGGATGTGTTTGGGTGGGAACTCGAAAACGGAGAACGGTTTCCTTGGCGTAACCCCGCAAGAACGCCTCGCCACTCATGGCTTTCTTCCCTGCCGGTTGCACGGAATCCAGGACGATTACACCATCGCTCGCCAATACGGCTAAACCATGGATGGCGCTACTGGGATTAAGCGACTCTAGGGCTTGCCCGGAGACCACATCTCCCGGGTTGCCAAGCTTTGAAACATCTTTCAATTCAAGTGGGATCGCTCGGTGCACAATGAGCCTCAACTCTTTTCCGTTCGGTAGCTCAAGATGCGTGAAGGCCCCTGGCCAAGGCTGGAGTCCTCGAATCTGTCGATCGATCCAGTGCACCGGGTATTTCCAATGCAATTCTCCATCACTCTTCTTCAATCGCGGAGCTCGCGTTGCATGGGTTCGATCTTGAATCTCACCCGCCGGGTGATCATGGGTCTCCAGCATCGCGATGGCCTGTAAGGTCGGTTCGACACCGAGTTGACTCAAACGAGCCTCCAGCATTCCCGCATCCTCGTGTGAATCGATCGCCGTCGAGGCCCTGGTTAAGATGGGACCCGCATCCAAGGCCGGCGTCATATGGATTACCGATACCCCAGCTAGCGAATCGCCTGCCAAAATGGACCATTGAACCGGTGCCGCACCTCGATGTCGAGGAAGCAAGGATCCATGCAGATTGATTCCTCCCAATCTCGCTGAACCCAACGCCTCGGGTTTGAGAATTTGGCCATAGTCGCAGACCACCAGCAGATCGGGCTTCAAGCTTGTTAGCCAATCGATGGTCGCCGGATCATTGATCGAAGCGGGAGTGTGCAGTGTAAGAGATCGTTCACGAGCCCAAGTCACGACCGGGCTTTCCGGCGGCCCCTTGCCACTGCTCGACACAGCAGGTCTCGCGACCACGGCGAGAATCTCGTGCGATAACGAAGCGATTCGCTCAAAGCTTGGGACGGCAAACGGGCCGTTCCCCATCAGTATCATGCGCATGGACTAGGAATCGTGGAACTCGGAAAAGGAACATCAGGCCAAAAGAGGTTCGGCAGTATACCATCCTCGCGATCCGCGTACGTCTTCGGTGAAGGGTGAAACGCCGAAGGATTATCCCTTGTGTTTTGAGTTCCTGGCTGCAATGGGTTGAAGAACTTGCTTTTCGAAAGCGATCGCCGGGAGGACAAGCGCGCCTACCACGACTGCCTTGAACCATGCTTCGAGACTCAACGGCGCCGAACCGAAAACCGCGTGGGCGACAGGGAGGTAAATGAAACCAGCTTGCAGCAAGAGCACAAGTGCCACCCCTAGATAGAACATTTTGTTGCTGAATGCTCCTACGGAGATAAAGGAGTAACGAAGCGACCGGCAATTGGCCAGATAGAAGCATTGAAAAATGATGATGGTCGTCACCGAGATCGTTTGCGACTCGGCCAGGGCTAGTGCAGGCGCAACCCCCTTGCTGAGCTCTGCGTAGTATTCCCACAGGAAGACGCCGACGGTGGCAGCAGTCATAAGCAAGGCCACGGCCGTGGTCCTCTTGAGCAGAAAATCACCGAAGACCCGTTCGTTTGGTTTACGCGGCGGCCGACGCATCACGTCCGGCTCCTGAGCTTCGAATGCCAGGGGGAGAGCCAATGATACGGTTGCAACGAGATTGATCCATAGGAGTTGGATCGGGGAAAGGGCCAGGAGCAATTCACCGGACTCGCGATCGAACGGAAAGAATGCCACGGCGCATAGGAGTATCAGTGCCAATCCGAGGTTGGTTGGCAGTACGAACGCCAACGACTTGATCAAGTTATCATAGACGCGTCGCCCCTCCTCCACCGCAGCCCCGATCGATGCAAAGTTGTCGTCGGCCAAAACGATATCGGCTGCTTGTTTCGACGCGGCCGTGCCTGTGATGCCCATGGCCACGCCAATGTTCGCTTGTTTCAGGGCCGGGGCATCGTTGACACCGTCCCCGGTCATGGCAACCACGGAGCCGCTCTGCTGAAGAGCGCGTACCAGTCGAAGTTTGTGTTCGGGTGCAACACGGGCAAAGACATTCACGCGAGCTGCTGCATCGCGGAGCTGCTCTTCATCTAACCGTGCTAGATCATCTCCGGCGAGTGAATCGCCATTCTCCGAGATGCCAATCTGTTTTCCGATCGCCGAAGCCGTGGCACGGTGGTCACCGGTGATCATCTTCACGACGATACCTGCGCCATGGCAAACGTTGACTGCTTGAATTGCCTCGTCTCGCGGTGGATCGATCATTCCTACGAGCCCCAGCAACTGCAGTCCAGACGCGACATCGTCATGCAGCAGATCCTGCTTCTCTCGTGGGACTTCGCAAGCAGCGGAAGCCAGAACTCGCATCCCCTTCGCGGCCATATGCTCAACCTCCCGCTGCACGGATTCGAGATCAACGTCCTGACATCGCCGCGCAATGACTTCTGGGGCACCTTTGACGACAATTCGCCGTCGCCCATCGGGGAGCGTGTGGAGTGTGGCCATCCACTGGTTTTCCGACTCGAAGGGGATAGCGTCGATGCGAGGATGCTCTCGACGAAGCCGTTCGACATCGCCCCCCAGTTTCTCTACAGCCACTACCAAGGCGCCTTCGGTCGGATCTCCCGTTATCGACCAGCGACCTTTCTCTTCTCGCAATGCAGCATCACTGCACAACGACGCGCTCTCTAACAAGTCGCGTACATCGTCCTTCGGCGTCGTTTCTTTTCCATCAAAAAGCAGGGCACCCCGGGGTTCGTAGCCCACACCGCTAAGTTCGTAATAACCCTGTGGTGTCCATATCGATCGAACAGTCATCTCGTTTCGCGTGAGCGTGCCGGTCTTGTCGGAACAGATCACCGTGGTGCTACCGAGTGTCTCCACAGCGGGAAGCTTGCGAATGATTGCCCGACGACGAGCCATCCGCTGCACGCCGATTGCTAGTGAGATCGTTACAATCGCCGGGAGCCCTTCAGGAATCGCACCGACGGCTAGAGCAATCGCAAAAATCGCCATATCGCGCAGCGATTCAAAGAGCCCAGCCCCCGTGGTGATCATCGTACGCGCAACACCGATCACCATCATCATCGCTGTGACGCCAAGAATTCCGATCGTGATATACCGGCCGATTTCCGCTAGGGCACGTGTGAGCGGTGTCTCAAGGTCGGTTGCCTCGTGGAGCAACGCAGAAATCTTTCCCAGCTCCGTCGAACAGATCATCCACGGC
>JALOQW010000140.1 GCA_025459275.1 Pirellula sp. | reverse complement strand
CGTTGCGATCGTCGGCGATCCCCGTTGGTCCCGATATGCAGTTGTATCGCAACATCGTCTTCGGACAACTCGCCAATATCTCCATGTTGGATACGCGTCAGTATCGTTCGGACCAACCCAATGGCGACGGTCAAAAACCGCTTCAAGGTCCCGTGTTCCATCCGAAAGCGACGATGCTCGGGGCGCGACAAGAAAGTTGGCTGAGTGAGCAGTTATCAAACGGGTCAACACGTTGGCAGGTGCTTGGTCAGCAAGTCATGGTGGCTCGTGTCGATCGAGAGCCGGGCGAGGAGAAGAAGGTCAGCATGGATCAATGGTCCGGCTACGATGCCCCACGAAAGCGTCTGCTTGAAAAGATCCGGGAAACCAAGGCGAATGCGGTCGTCTTGACTGGAGACATTCACAGCAACTGGGCGAATGAATTGAAAATCGACTTCGACGACCCGGAGGCCCCAAGCGTTGCGACCGAGTTTGTCGGGACATCGATCTCATCGGGTGGAAATGGTTTCGATCGACCGAAGTACCTGGATGACTTGATTCGAGAAAACCCTTTCGTCAAGTTCCACAATGCGGAACGGGGCTACGTTCAGTGCGAAGTCACGCCCGATGCGTGGCGAACTCATTACCGCACGGTCGAGTACGTGGACCGCCCTGGTGCTCCGCTTCAAACGCGAGCCTCGTTCGTCGTAGAAGCGAATCAGCCGACGCTTCATCGAGCGTAGGGCCTTACGCACGAAGATGACCTGGAGCCAGCCAAGTTTTCAACGTGGCCGGCGATAGAATATAAGCGGAACGGCGCTAGCCGTCCGGTGTCGCAAGCAATCTCACGTCACGTTGGAGATAAAACCGATTTTCACCGTCGGGGATCAACGAGACACTGTCACCGTCGGGCTCGCGCCCTACCGCTTTTAGAGGGTCGCCAAGGATTACGCGTGAGGGACATAAACGTTTTCGACGTTAGCACATTGCAGAATGCAGGCTACGGCGACACGATCGGAGATCCTGCGAGCCAGGAATGCCGCAACGCGGCAACATGAGATAGCCCAGGGCAACGCCCTGGGTTATCGGGCCCAAAGATCACCCAAGCCCTGCAAGGGCGAAATCCGATCCGTCTCCATTCAAGGTCGGTCCGCCGTGATCGTGAGCGTCCCCAACAACGCGCGCGACATGATCCCAAACGGATATGCCCCTGATGTTGCGCCCTTTCAGGGCTGGAAACCTATCTTTGACCATCGGAACCCAGGGCGATGCCCTGGGCTATCACATTCCGCCCCGTTGGGGCTTGCGCCCTATTTGGGACCTGTTACCCGGACCGATAGGTCCGGGCTGAAGCTCTGCCGGTCCTCCGGACCTCAAACCGAAGAATCGATGCCACGTTCAGTGTCCTCGCAATGTCGTTTGGTCAAACGACGGTAGAATTGACAGCAACAATACGAGCCTATCCGAAGTCCATTAGCCTCCTTTGCGCCAGGCGCTTCATTTACATGGCAAGTTTGGGAAAGAAATGTATGTTGTCCCGACTAAGTAAGAACCGCATGCACCCCCCTAAGCCAAGCAACGAACTGATGCCTTGTTCGCTTTGGGTGACGTTGATCGTCACTTGTTTGTACTCCACTGCGTCATTTGGACAGATGCCGTTACCGTCGAGTGTGCGGCGCGTCTGCATCGCTGAATTCGCTCAAGAGATCAGTGGCACGTTTCCAACCATATCCCTTTCGAACGATGGCAATGAAATCCTTGTTTTGCGGAGCAAGGGGCAGGTGTCTTTGTTCGGTACCGACGATCTTGTCGAGTCATCGATTTCGGTAAACCCACGTTGCATTGGTGTTGTCACGGACCCGCAACAAGGCGGAGTCTTGTCGATCCTCGGAGGGCGAGATCGGAAAGTCTCCAAGGGGCATCGTAGAAATCTTTCGGAGCTGGAGTTCTACAATGATCTCGACGCATTTCAGAAACAGCAAATCGCATGGCGTCTCAACGACATTGATACCGAGTTCCTCGACGTATCTCGCATCCATGGGACTCAACTGACTTCCGTGATCGATTGCTCATTCACTCGTTCACAATTCCAATCTACGATTCGCATCATTGATGAGTTCGGTCAAATTGCTTTTCGATGTGAACTTCAAGGAAGCGTCATCGGAATCGAACCATCCGAAGATCCGTCTCAGTTGGACGTTTACTTTGCGTCGTCTCGTAATGATGAATCGGTTATTCTTATCAAGCGTGCGTTGATCGATTTAAATGCGATGAAGCCTTCGCTAGTCCGGATTCAGCCATTGTTTCAGTTGCCATTGAGAGAAGGCGATTTGCTAAATGCAAAGTTCGCATTTTCGAGGCGAGGTCCATTCAGTGGTCGATCTCTGAGAATGCGTGGTAGTCGAGCTGGAGATGTTCACTATTTTGTCACAGAGATATTGGCAAAGAAGGGATATCTGTCTCCAATTGAATATTCGATCGACGGCGTACCAGGGCACGAAACTATGATGCTTCCTCGACTCCGAAACTTGAATGTTGTGGCAAGCGATCAAGAGCCTGCGAGCTATGAGTTGTTGACGCATTGGGGCGTCGGCATTTATTCACATCTCCATCCGTTGCAAGCAATTTGGAAGAATTCCAAAATCTTTCTCCGCACGACATGGAACCGCAATGGTCAGGAAGCCTATCTCAGTGCTGGTCAATTGAATCAGAACATTTTTCATTTCGCGATCACGGATGGAATCCAGCTTCCAGATGGAGTCATTGCCACCGCGACCGCAGGACACAACGCTCTCGATCGAGGTCCAAACGAGATCCCATTGCAGGAGTTGATCGTATTGGATATTGGCCAACGAGCCGAGAAATATCGAGGGAAGTAAGTATCAAGACTCCCTGGGGACATGTACTTCTGGACGGGCGCTCGAAATGAAGTAAAAGCGGAACGGCGCTAGCCGTCCGGTGTCGCGCACAATCTCGCACCACGTTGGTGTTAAAGCCGATTCAATCGATCACGCAGACGGCTTGACGCGAGTGAGCTTGCGATACTTGCCAGATGCTTTCGATTTATCGCTGAAGTCGGTTGGGAAATCATCCTCGGCCGAGGTGGTTTCGATGATCTCCAAATGGCCTTTATCATCAATTCGGCATAGTCCCTTGCGTGGCCCGGCTCCGCCAGTGCTGGGCTGATCCCAAATGTACTCCACTCGGATTCGAACCATCTTGCGTTCAATGTCGTGGGCCTTGAGTTCAAGTCTGAATTTCGAAACCATCTCCTTTGACTTCGATGGCAACCCTGCGTCCTGGGGACGGGCGAGCTCTGATTGCTCGTTCTCGCCGATCGTGATCACGGCATCGTGCATCATATCCTCGACCTCCGTGTCAATAAACTTCCATTTGCCATATAGGCTGGCCAGAAGTTTCTGCTCCTTGGTCTCTTGCTCTGACTGGTCGTTTCCCCAGCCAAGACTAATGAACATCACAACCATGACGCTCGCGCCGATCCACCGTTTTCGTGACAACATGATTTCAACTCCCAAGAAAGAAGCATGCGAAAACTGAAAACACCAGCCAACTCTCATCTCCATCGATGTCGTGGTAGCAATCCGTTCGAACTCTGTCTGCTGGAATACGGTCCGTACGGGCGCGGATGTGCACAGACGACACTACAGTACATCACTGCACCCCGTAAAGACATGAGCTTGTTCAAGCTTCCATATCACTTATGGTATTTGCTCAGTGTATGAGACATCATCTCGGATTGCAAATATGCCGATCCTTCCATACTCCAAATAGATTGCCCTGGGGACAAACTCTTCTGGACGTTAACTCGCAATGAAATGTAAGCGGAACGGCGCAAGCTGTCCGGTGTCGCAAGCAATCTCACGTCCGGTAGGGGATAAAACCGATTGTCATCGGAGGGCTTGCGCCCAGGCACCTTCACCGGAGGGCTTGCGCCCGACCGCTTTCAAAAAATCGCTCAGGGGACATAATCTTTGGACTTGGCGGCATCTCAAAATGCAGGCTAACGGCAGTCTTTGGGGTGTGTGGATCGACCATTCATCTCAAATCAAATTGAGCCGTCGAAGGGCGACATCGAGCACCAGGAGTGTGCTGGCGAATGCCAGCAGCCATGGCCAAAGAGGTTGAGGTCGCTGGGCGGTTCGTCCATCACTCTGCAGTAACTCTTTAGAATCCGTCACGAATCGTCCTCCGGAGACGTTTGCGATTTGTCGCAGCCGGTCTTCGTCGGTTGGACGAATCCGAAGCTCATCGCTGTAGCCTCGAATCAAGCCTCGCGATTGACGATACTTGACTTGGCCATTCTCTTTGACGGCGATGTCAACGTGATAGGCCCCGGGCTCTTCGAGCTTGATGTCCGTTGCATATCGTCCCGGTGCTGCTTGGGAAACTCTTTGGGTCTCCCGCTTCATATTGGGCCCGATCAAGCTCAACTCCACGTCGGCTTGATTGAGAAAGCTACCCAGTTCATTGGCGACGTCGATCGACCAATGAGTGTTATTGCCGATTCGATCCACTGCAACCGAAACTCCCTTTCCATCGCTCTTGCGCATGGTTTGCCGAACAACCTGTGTCCAGAACTTCCCATAGCCTGGCCAAGTCATCCATTCAGCTGCCCACCGGGACTTGGCATCCGATGTGAACGCTACGGACATCCCGAGTCCATAGCGCCACCAAGCCAGAAGCGGGTCTCCTTTCTCGGTGGCGAGGATGACTTCACAGGTCGGCTTGGGGCGTGTCATGACGTAACCCAACAGAAATGGAGCGGTTTCCATATCGAGATCGGATAACGCGTAGGTGGTCCGGATGATCTGTGGGATGAACGGCTGTTCATCGATAGCCGACTTGCTGGCGGTGACCGTTTCCTTGGCAAAGATTTGCGGTACCTGCGATGGATCGGAGGTAAAGTAGTATCGCCCTTTCCCAATCTTTGCAATTTGCTCCAGCATGGTTGTGTCGGAACCATCCCCTACGGCGACGGTGGAGACGGTCATCTTGGCGGACGCCATCTGTTGCGCGATTCCTTCGAAGTCCCCTGGGTTCGAGATACCGTCTGTCAGAAAGATGGCATGTTTGAGCCGCGTCTGTGTTCGCTGCAGGATCTCAAAGGCTTGTTCCATGGCAGGGTACATATCGGTGCCTCCAGCGGATTCAACCCTCGCGATATCATCGGAGATCTT
Organism: Pirellula sp.; assembly: GCA_025459275.1. GTDB lineage: Bacteria > Planctomycetota > Planctomycetia > Pirellulales > Pirellulaceae > JBKCUI01. The sequence continues at coordinate 4,659 of JALOQW010000140.1, read as the reverse complement.
GGCCTTGTTTGTCGCACTCTGCATATCGCTGACGACATAGGTTTCATGGTCGAAAGCCAACACGCCTACTTGGTCATTTCTTCCAAGCAGTTCTACTGCGGCTCGCGCTGCCGATTTGGCCATCTCGATGCGATCCCCTTGCATCGAGCCCGATCGATCGATCACTAACACGATTCCCAGCGAGGGTTTCTCTTTCTCTTTTTCAAAGTCGCTGCGAACGGGGAGGATTTCTTCAAGCGTGGACTTGTAGTAACCACCCAGACCAAACGACTGTTCTCCACCGAGCATGATAAAGCCGCCGCTCAGCTCCTGAACCCAGGTTCTTGCCAACTGCATTTGCTGCTGCGTTAAGGCAGTGGCTGGAACATTGGACAGAATCAGCGTCTCGTAATTCTGAAGGTCCGCGAGCGTCTCTGGCATTCCTTGCGGAGGACGCACATCCACTTGAATCCCTTCGTCTTCGAGCGCATAGGCGAACTCTCGGATCAAACTCGGATCGCTTTCAATGACCAAGACCCTTGGCTTGCCTGAAGCAAAGACAAGACCTGCGGTCGAGTTGTTGTCGAGCAACGTGTCGCTGGCAAGTTCCGAGATGCGGGCTTGAAAGACGGCCATGCGTTCTCGATCGACCGATTGCTGAAACCGAAATCGATTCTCACCCGCTTGGATACTCTTCTTCTCGCTGAGTACTTTGTGGTCACCTCGGTAAACTTCAACCAAGCCCTCGTCGTCGTGATTGGATTGAATCACAACTTCGACCATGAACGGCTCCCCTTCTCGCACTTCGGCTGGCACATTGACCTCAGCAACTTGGACTTCCGGAGCGGTGGGAGATGAGAGCGGAACCACGGATATTGGAATCCGGCTTTGACCAGCCTCGGTCATGGCGTCGCCAAGAGTCTCGTTACCATCGGACAAGACCACGATACGCGGCACGTAACCCGGCGGCATGTATCCCGATGCCGATTGGAGAGCGGCTTCGATGTTCGTATCGCGATGATAGTCCGATTTCTTCAGGTCGGATGCAGTGGGTTCCCCTTGCAGCCACGTTTTGGCATCGACCACCTGTTTAGGAGTTGCTGCGAACGGCAAAACTGCGATGCGTTGTTGACCAATCTGACGATGCAATGATTCAACAAACGACTTGGTAGAACTGGCTCCGTCTTGGCTGATGCTCTGACTTTCATCGCTCAGAACCACAAAATACGACTCCTCGGTGGTCTGAAGCCAGTGAAGGCCGGCAATCGCCAAAACCACCGCAGCCAGCATCATCGAACGTGTGATCAAGGAGATCCAATGCTGGGATTTCGAGAAATCGGTTAAGCTCACTCGAAAGAAGTAGAGAACGATCAGCAACGCTGGAACGCACAGCAGCAAAAGCCAAGGTCGAGTGAACTCAAGCGGGAGTACGCTGGCCATCATGCGAGCACCCTCCGTTGATACATTCCCCATTCGAGAACTAAAAGCAGGCCGACCAGAATCGCAAGGTAGTACCAAGGAGGATAAGAGAACCAAGACGCAATCGTCGAGTCCAATGAAGCCTTCTCCGTGACTTCGGGAGAACGCAGATCGGTCTCGGAGGAACTCTCTAGATTCACCGTGTAACGCTCCAATAACTTACCCGACGTCCGCAAGGTTTCGACCGAGGGTCGATTGCTGGAACGACTGCCAGTCGAGGATTCACCCTCAGGAGCCGCCTCCCATTGGACCAGTTCCCAGACTCCGGTCTCCTTCAAAGGTCCCACGGTGCGCCCCGATTGACGCCGCACTTGAAGGCTCGGAGAAACCAACCACAGATCCTCACGATCTTTGTCCGAACTCGAGGCAAGTGCGATCGATGAACCCAACGTCGTCTTTTCGCCACCAGATATCGACAAGCTCAACTCGCCGCTTTGACCGGAGAACCAAGCGATGGCGTTGCTGGCCAGGATCGGGAACACGGTGCGAAAGGCCAGATCGCTTTGTTCAAGATTCGCCCCCAGGACGATGGCTTTCTTGTCTTCATGCATGAGCGAGGCAAAGATCGGTTCGTTATTGACTGAGGAAGCAACGGACTTGGCTGTGTCGGTCAGGAAGATCAGCTTCTTGGTATTGGGAAGCAACACATTGTCCAAGCGAACGTGTGTCATCAACGGGGATTCTTTGTCTTGCTCGGTCACAAGCGGGTTGTCGATCATGCCATCGACTTGAAACAAGCTCGTACTGGTATCCGGGTCGATGATGAATAGCGGATTGGGTGGAAGGGGCTCGGGCATTTGTTTATGCAGGACAATCACGGTATTCTCGGGCCAGGATGAGGGCATCTGTTTCGCGACAGTCACCCGAACCAGCGGGTTGGCTTCGAAGACTTTCTGCAGGAACAAATTCCCGGGCGAAACGATCATGACGGGTTGGATGACACGTGCCGGCAAGATGGCCCACGCCACATCGTCAACAACCAGTTTGTTGCTGCTTGAGCGGTCTTCACCTGCATCGCTTTCGAATTGAGAGAGAGAAGCCTTCAATACTCCACCTTCAAGGGAGGTCTTTTCCAAGACTCGAGACCAGGTTTCGTTGGCTGCCAGCTTCAGGGGCAGGATATCGACCGGTCGCTGCTCCAATTCAATCTCCAATCGGCATTGGATCGGCTCATCCGACGCGTTGTGCACTTCGACCAAGATCTCGTATCCAATCGCATCGACCAGACTGCGGCGCGTTTGGAACTGAGTGATGCCGACGTTCGAGGCATTGGATCCGAAGACTTGGTATCGCACGTCGATGGATGCGGGAGGGGTCGCAGTTGCTCGACTGCCCTGCGGTTGCGAATCGTTCGATGGATTTTGGATGGGAGGCTGAGGCTGATCGGTAAAGACCACGACCTGTCGATTCGAGGAGTCGCCGTTCGGTGAATCACCGATGAGCTGCTTTGCCAGGGCGATGGCAGCTTCGAGGTTGGCTGGGGTATCGACCGGTTTGAGATCGAAGAGGGCCCGACGTAACGAAGGGACATGATTTCCCATGCCGAGTACGACTTCAGGACTTTTTCCCGCTGCGAGCAAGGCGACCTGATCCTGTTCTCGCACGCCATCGAGGATTCGCTCTGCGGCCCGTTTCGCTGCTTCGAACCGGGTGGGATCGATGTCGTCGGCTTGCATACTGGCCGATGTATCCATCACCAATACTATGCGCCGGGCACCCTTTGCTTGCCAGGAAAGGATCGGATCCGCGATAGCAAGAACCAGGCACGCGAGGATCAGGAGTTGGGCAAGAAGGGATAGCCAGTAACGTAGATTTTGCCAAAGAGACTTAGGTGGCTTCTCTTCGAAGATCTGATTCCAGAAGAGATTGGTGGATACGGTAACCCTGCGCAATCGAACTTTGAGAATGTAGAAAATCACGATCGGGATCGCGATCAAGCTCAGTAATAAAGCGAGCGGCGTTCCGAGTGTCATATCAGCTCCTTAAGGCCGCGGAACGCATCATGGTCATCACCAAATCATCGAACGGAATATTGGCGGGCGATTGCGTGCAGCTGAGTCCATACGTGCGACAATACTCTCGAACCGACATTTGATGTTCCATGAAGAGCTGCTTGTACCGGCGAAGCATCCGTTCATTGATGGTCACCATGCGAATCGATCCATTCTCCACATCCTCCAATTCGGCATCTCCAAGCAATTGAGGATCCGCTTCTTTGGGATCGTGGAGCTGCAGCACATGGGCTTCGAATCGTCGTGAACGGAGCTGGTCAAAGCCGCGTGCGAATCCATAAGGATCAAAGAGATCGCTTATCACGACCACTAAACCGTTTCGTGTACCCCGGTGCAACAAGCCTTGAACGGCTTTCGATAGATTGGTGTCGATGCCGACGGTGGATAGGGATTCAAGCCACTTCATCAGAGTCAGGATACGTGCCTTGCCCCGCGTCACCGGGAACTCGGAGATGATGTCGTTCGCATACGCGGCCACCGCGATACGATCCAAGTCCGCAAGGGCGATGTAAGCCAACGCGGCGGCCAATTGCCGGGCCAAATCGAATTTGGATGGATCTCCGACCCCCATGCTCCGGGAACAGTCAATCATCAAGTAAACGTGAAGATCTTGCTCCTCTTGAAATCGTTTCAGCAAGAGATCTCCATGCCGAGCGTATACATTCCAGTCGAGATAACGCAGATCATCGCCGGTTGCGTACTCGCGATGGTCCGAAAATTCGATCCCTGAACCCATTTGCATCGTACGACGTTGTGCCAAAAGCGAGCCTCGAAAGACGCGCTTGGACATGATCGAGAGATACTCGAGCTTGGTCAAAAAGTCTGGAGGAAAGAGCATGAGGGGGCGTTCGTCTAGGCGGCGATGGCGGATTCCGACAAGGTTGCAAGGATCTGGTCGATCACTTCATCCGAGGTGATCCCTTCCGCTTGCCCTTCGAAGTTGAGGATCATTCGATGTCGCAAGACTGGTTTCGCCATGAGTCGGAGATCTTCGCGTGCCACATGGTATCGGGAGTCGAGGATCGCGCGGATTTTGGCTCCCAAGATCAGGGCCTGCAAGCCGCGCGGGCTCGAACCGTAGCGGACATACTTCTTGGTTGCAGCCGTTGCGAGCGCCTGATCGGGATGCGTAGCCATGACGATGGCAATTCCGTAGCGACGAATTTCTTGTGCGATCGGAATCTGCCTA
>JALOQW010000139.1 GCA_025459275.1 Pirellula sp. | reverse complement strand
GCCGACGAAGAAGGTGCGTTCGATTGCGATCGAAAGCTGCCGCGCGGACTTCCCGATCCTGAACCAGCAACTCGAATGCGGGAAACCCCGGATCTATCTCGACAATGCTGCATCATCACAGCGTCCCAATTCCGTGATCCAATGCATATCGCGTGTATATGAGAACTACTACGCGAATGTTCATCGCTCCGGACATGAGTTCGCGGCTCAGTCAACGGTTGCCATGGAAGAAGCCAGAGATGCTTTGCGGCGCTTTGTTAACGCATCCTGCCCGGAAGAGATACTCTTTACATCGGGAACGACTGCGTCCATCAATCTGGTGGCCAGGTCGTGGGGGGATACGAATCTCAAAGTGGGCGACGAGATTTTGCTCACCGAAATGGAGCATCACTCCAATATCGTCCCTTGGCAACAGTTGTCAGAACGGACAGGTGCCGTCATACGTTGGCTCCCGGTGCGAGACGACTTTCTGCTCGATATGGAGTCACTGCCTCGCTATTTGACCCAACGAACTCGGATTGTCGCGGTGACGGCAGTATCGAACGTGCTTGGCACCATCAACCCCGTCAAGCAGATCGTCGCAGCCGCACATTCCGTGGGAGCACGGGTCTTGGTCGATGCAGCGCAATCTGTCCCGCATGGCGCTGTCGACGTCGTCGATTGGGACGCAGACTGGATCGCCTTCGGTGGTCACAAGATGCTGGGCCCGAACGGGATCGGTGTCCTTTATGGCAAGCGCGACTTGTTGGAATCGATGCCACCCTTTTTGGGTGGAGGCAACATGATCAAGTCGGTTACCAAGTCAGGATTCACAGCTGCGGGATTGCCACACCGCTTCGAAGCAGGCACGCCGCCGATCGTCGAAGCAATCGCGATGAAGCCTGCCGTCGAGTATCTGGAAGGGGTAGGCGGCGAAAACATACTCAGCCATGAACGTCATCTTACGCTTCGTGCCATCGAGGGCTTGCAAGCGATTCCAAAACTCAGGATCCTCGGTCCCGACGTCGGTCACAAGACGGGCGTGGTATCGTTTGGCGTGCATGGAACCCACCCTGACCAGATTGGGCAATACCTCAATGCTATTGGGATTGCAATACGGGTCGGGCATCACTGTGCGATGCCGCTACATGAACGTTTCGGCTGGGCGGCGAGTGCTCGAGCATCGTTTTACTTCTACAACACGCTGAGCGAAGTCGACGCTTTCATCGACGCCGTCGACCGCGCGGTGCAGATGACGAGTTTCTAACAACCGATCGCCACTTCGACGCTCCGTAGCCATGGACGCGGTGGAGAGGCCGCGCGAGTCCAACTCTTGGTGGCGGTGAAGCTTCATCTAATCGGAAATCTCAGGTTTGATCGCTAGAGAAATCGTCTGCAGATCTCGAATCAGCTTGACAGGATACGACTTGTCGGCAGGTAGTTGCTCGACAACGCTGCGGAAGTCTTCGGGGGTGAAAACCTTTTGGTCGGCAATCTCGGTGATGACATCTCCAATCTGGATCCCACCTACCACCGCTGGGCCGTCGGCTGTCAAGCGGGTCACCAACACACCGCCCCGCAAAGGCAGTTGCAGTTCATCAGCCAAGTCTTGACTAAGTCGCTCTACTCGCATCCCGACCTTTGCACGACGTACCTTGCCGAACTCCGATAACTCACTTGTGATCCATTTGACTCTAGAACTGGGAATGGCGAACCCGACACCTTGGAACACTCCGGTATTGCTCATGATGGCTGTATTGATCCCGACCAAGTTCCCTTCCAAGTCCAACAATGCCCCTCCAGAATTACCGGGATTGATGGCAGCATCGGTTTGCAGCAACTGGCCTTCGACGAGTCGGTCGACCGTTCGCCCTTTGGAGCTGATGATTCCGACACTGACGGTTTGATCCAAGGCAAAGGGACTCCCTATGGCAACGACCCAGTCACCTACATTTAATAGGTCGGAATCGCCCAGCCGGATTGCAGGGAGTGGGGCTCGTGATTCGATGCGAAAGATAGCCAGATCGCTGGAGGGATCCGTTCTCAGATCCGTTCCTTGAAGTTCTCGGCCGTCAGACAATCGGACGCGGATGCCTTTGGAATCTTTGATCACATGATTATTGGTGACACACAGTCCCTTTTCATCCAGGATCACTCCCGAACCAATGTTGAAGTTCCGCGAGGAATTGCTGTCAAGCAAATCCAACTCGTCCAAGGTCTCATCCACATCCGGTCGCTTGGCGAGGACTGTCACGACCGACTTCAAGCCTTTGTTGGCGGCGGTTTGGAATGCAATCGAAAGGCTTTTGGCTTGGTTGCGAGCAAGCAGCTCCCGCTCTTCAATCGCCGACAGGGGACTCTGAGCGAACGCGCCACTGTAAAGTACGAGGCTGAAAAACAATGCCGCTGAAGCGAGCATAAAGTTTCTCCACCTTCGAAGGGTATCTGCTTTTGAATGAAAGTTGGACATCTTTCGGTCATTCATGGGGCACTTGATCTTAGGCTTTCCTGGGTATGATACGCTCTTTGCGGACGTTGACGACCGGGCCAAGGGATGAGAATTTCGAAAGACCATAAACATTTAGCATGATTCCCGCAGTGATAATTGCCAAGAAGCGCGATGGGTTGGATTTGAGAGCCGAGGAAATCGACTACATGATTTCTGGCTATGCCAAGGGGACCATTCCAGATTACCAGATGTCAGCCTTGGCCATGGCAATCCTGCTGCAGGGGATGGACCATCGAGAAGTCGCGGACCTGACAGATGCCATGATTCGTTCTGGCTCGACCCTACATAGGGTGAGCGACCTGCCAAGGGTCGACAAGCATTCCACCGGCGGGCTCGGAGATAAGACCTCGTTGATTTTGGCGCCCCTTTTGGCCTGTTGCGAACTGGATGTGCCGATGATCAGTGGACGAGGTCTTGGTATCACCGGCGGGACGTTAGATAAGTTGGAATCGATCCCTGGCTATCGCTGCAATCTCTCGGACGAGGAATCCGAATCGCAACTTCGAAAGATTCATTGCTTCATTACCGGAGCAACCGATCACTTGGTCCCTGCCGATAAGAAACTGTACGGACTCCGTGATGTGACTGGAACCGTGCCCTCGATCGCCCTTATTACGGCCAGCATTATGTCCAAGAAGATTGCGGAGACGCTCGACGCACTTGTTCTTGACGTAAAATGCGGGAGCGGGGCTTTTCTGGCAACGGAGGAGCGAGCGAGTGAATTGGCTCGCTCGTTGATTGCGATCGGCAAGCGCGCCGGCGTGATGACTTCGGCATTGATCACGGACATGGATCAGCCCCTCGGCGCGATGGTCGGAAACGCGTGCGAAGTGGATGAGTCTTTAGATGTTCTGCGTGGGCAAGGTCCCTTGGAGGTCCGAGAACTTACGATTGAATTGGGGGCTCGCGTGCTGATGATGACTCAGCGCGCCCCCGATCTGATGACAGCCCGAGTTCAATTACGAGAGCACCTTGATTCCGGCCGGGCTATGGAACGCTTCGAGGCCATGGTTCATATGCAAGGTGGCGATCTGCGCCAACCTCGCCCATTGGGGCGCCGCCATCCTTGGACAGCGCCCCGTTCAGGGACCATCACCAAATTGGATGGGCAAAAAATTGGTCAGGCAATCATTGCCATGGGCGGAGGGAGGACGGTTGCTGGCCAGTCGATCGACCCGTCGGTGGGACTTCTGTTCGAGCGCCGGCTGGGTGATACCGTCCATCGCGGAGACGTCGTCGTAAGGATATTCTGCGATAACGGCTTGAGAATGGAAGAAGCGATCCGATTGCTCGACTCTGCCATTGTGATTGATGATGCCCCGCCCAGAACGCAGGTTCTATGGAAGGACTTCGACGACACCAACGCTTCGTGACACGAAAGCTTGATAACACCTGCGATTAGTGCAATGCGGCTTGGGAGACGGGCAAGATTCGCATAAACTATTCGCACTGCAGCGATCGAATACATCGTTCCCCATTCACGCAGCACCAAAAATCCACGCAAGCTTCGGAGCGACCACAGCCACCATGTCAAAAATCCTACAATCGCTGCCTGTTGGGCAACGAGTTGGAATCGCCTTTTCCGGAGGGCTCGACACAAGTGCAGCCATTTATTGGATGCGGAACAAGGGTGCGATCCCGTATTGCTATACTGCGAATCTTGGGCAACCCGACGAATCCAATTACGAGGACATCCCAAAACGTGCCTTGGAGTGTGGGGCTGAAGCGGCGAGGCTAATCGACTGTCGGGATCAATTGGTTCACGAGGGGCTATCGGCATTGCAATGCGGTGCCTTCCACATTACGACGGCAGGCGTACCTTACTTCAACACGACCCCGATTGGCCGTGCCGTGACGGGTACGATGCTCGTCCAAGCCATGCGCGAAGATGGTGTCAACATCTGGGGAGATGGCAGCACCTACAAAGGAAATGACATCGAACGATTCTATCGATATGGCTTGTTAGCTAATCCGAACCTTCTGATCTACAAGCCGTGGCTCGATGAAGCCTTCAATCGGGAATTGGGTGGCCGAAAGGAAATGTCGGAATTGCTTGAACGGGCTGGACTCGGTTATCGCATGAGTAAAGAGAAGGCTTACTCGACGGACTCCAACATTTGGGGTGCAACGCACGAAGCCAAGGACTTGGAGAGCCTCGACAAGGGGATCAAGATCGTCGAGCCAATCATGGGAGTTCCGTTCTGGAAGAACGACTGTCCCGTAACGCCGGAAGTCGTTGAGGTCACGTTCGATAATGGACTTCCCGTCGCACTGAACAATCGATCGTTCAATTCCAAGGTCGATCTGGTTTTGGAAGCCAACGCCATCGGTGGTCGGCATGGTCTCGGCATGTCCGATCAAATCGAGAACCGCATTATCGAAGCCAAGAGCCGAGGCATCTACGAAGCCCCAGGCATGGCGTTGTTTTTTATCGCTTATGAGCGACTCGTGACTGGTATTCACAATGAAGGGACCATCGAACAATACCGGGAGATGGGACGTCGGCTTGGACGATTGTTGTACGAAGGTCGCTGGTTCGATTCCCAGTCCTTGATGATCCGGGAAACGTTGCAGCGTTGGGTCGCGAAAGCCGTTACCGGCTCCGTCGTTATCGAATTGCGCCGTGGGAACGATTACTCAATCCTCGACACCCGCAGTCCGAATCTGACTTACAAGCCGGAGCGCTTAACTATGGAAAGTGGACAGGGAGAGTTCACTCCCACCGATCGCATCGGCCAGTTGACGATGCGAAACCTCGATATCGAAGACACACGAGACAAACTCGATGTCTACCGGAGCGTTGGCTTGCTGCGCGGGGATGACACGGGCAATATCCGACTTCTGGGTGAATAAACCGTCGCCTCGGACAACAGCGGGGATGGGAAGAGCCGGTTACTCAAAACCGAGCGCCTTCTGCAACTCGCTGTCGCGCAAATGAATGAGGGCTGGAAAGCAAATACGCAGCAACGCGAGCTGTTCGTTGCCAGGTACCGGTTCCCATCGGAACCGTGACCTCTGATCCATCCCTCTGGGAACCAGATAGCGTACGGCTCCCTTGATGTCGTCGATAGCCATGCCTCGGTCCAGCCTGACAGGAATAACCTGTTCCATCGAGCGGCGCACCGTATCGGTCGTCAACAGAACGGTTGTCGAATCCAAGGCAACCAACTCAAGGGCGTAATCCTCCAAGTAGCGATTAGCTACTTCCTCCAGCGTCCTTCCCCTCAAAACCGACAGGCTCAACTTGGATGGATGCAAACCATGTGCCCATACTGCAGGCCAATCGATAACTACTTTTGTCTCGGAAGCGGAGGCGGCTGCGGTTAACAAATCAATGATCGGTCGTTCTTCGTAGACGATTCGTTCCATGCCAAGTCGGACTTGAAGTCGCTGCCTCAGATTCCACCACGCCTGAGGGCGCACGAAGTCGAATGGATCATGAGGGAAGTTCACTTGTGCTGGTGGTTGCGACGCGGCTTCGTGCAAAGCGAGGATCGAGGCAGCCAGCCGTGCGGTGTCGTAAACCGTCGCATCCGGAGACCATACCACTCGTCCTTGAGAGTAGGATCCGCTGGTAATATCAAGCATCCGAATCAAAATCGGGACCCAAGTGTCCTTCTGTTCCGCATTTAATCCTTTCAATGCGTTCTCGATATTGAGCACACCATCCGGGCCCACCATGGTTTGCATACGCTCCTGGCCCGGACGCACATGAGGAAACCCCGCTTCGTCAATGACGAGTTCCAGTCCGCGATCGGAGAGCAGCTTCGAAATCAACTCGCCGAGGGTTGCATTCTCCCCCTCAATGACGATAGGCTCTGACCAATCCACTCCCGCAAGTTGCAAATCGAGCCAATCCGCTGTGATGCCCACGTTTGACAATTTGCTAAACCAATCGATGCACCGAAGTAATGGCATTGGTGGCGTTTTCACGGAGCCGAGAAGGCGTTGGGAACGTTCATCCCAGGATGGAATCGGAATGGCCGTCGGGTAGTATTCTTCACGAAAAAGAACTTCGGTATTTTCTAACGCGATTTCGCTGTCGATCGTGCGATCTGCCTTTCCGACATCATCCCAATTACCTCGACTGGGGGCATCGATCCAACGTTGGAAGTCCTCGAAAATCGATGGGAGTTTTTCATCTAAGGGCGTATCGGGAGGGGCTGCTGAAGCGTTCTCCGTATTCGGAGAGCCAGGGATCTGTGTGCTCGGCGATGAGGCGTTTTCGGCCAGATGGGTGTCTGGAAACAGTGGCGATGCAGAAGAAGCATCTTGAGGTAAGGGAACTTCTGGCTGGGGCTGAGGGGGAACGAGCTGTGTGGCAGGTTGAGCGACCAACGGCGACTCGGGTTCCGATGTCGCAGGTTCTTGTTTCGTTGTGGGATCGTCTGCCTTAGGAGTCGTTGCCTCAGGGGGCGTAGGTGCTTTATTCGTAAGTGGGCCTGGATTGACTGGCTGAGCAGCGTTGTCCACAGCAGGAGCGACAGCAAGGCGATCGGAGGGTCTTCCGAAGGATCTCACAAAGGCGAAGAACGCGAGGCCGGCAAGAAGAAGGCCTCCGACTGCGATTGCCGATACAAAAAGTAAATTTCGGCGGGCAACGGCGTTTTGGCTCTCCCAAGCTTTGGGATTTTCCAGTACACGAGGATCGCGGGTAGGAAGCGAGCCTGAAGTTTTTTCTAGAGGACGGTTCGCTTCGGGAGCAAATGTATGTGGCTCACGAGGGTTCGAGGCATTGTCGGAGCTGGAAGGTAGATCCGCACCTGGCACCACCAGGTTCGCGGGCGCCTCCACATTAGAGAGTGCCTGAGTTTCGAGATGTTCGAGATTCCAATCGGCTGCATCCGCCTTGGTAATCGCGGCAGAGTTCACAGCAAGATCATGGGACGGACGTGGTCTGGGTTCCAATCGCTCAGGAACTGGAGCAGGGAACAACGGATCGGCGGGAACAACGATCTTCAACGGATTTTTGCATTTCGGACATGGCAAAGTTTGACCGACAAGGTGTGCATGCCGCACTACAATCTTGCTAGAGCAATTGGGGCAAGCCAGTCGAAAAGGTTGCAAGAGTGGAACGATCCGTTGAGTGTGAAATGAGACGATCCAGGCCGACTCTATTGTAGGTTGTCACCCCTTCCTTCGGCAAACCGGATTGGGAGTGTTCGAGGTAAAGAAACGCGAGGAAAGATTTGAACGACGTTGATGTAGTGATCATTGGGGGAGGCCTGGCAGGCTGCAGCTTGGCGTGGCAGTGCCGATTGCGCGGATTGTGCGCCCTGATGATCGATGCACCTCGCAAGGATTCCTCTTCTCGAGTGGCTGCGGGCTTGGTGACCCCCATCACCGGTTCTCGACATGCAGTTTCTTGGCGATGGCATGAGTTTTTCTCCATGGCTGATGCGTTCTATCGTCGGCTTGAAGCGATTACGGGACAGGTGTTTTGGCATGTTGCGCCTGCCTGGCGGGCATTCGATTCGCCGCAGGAAGCGGAGAGTTGGGCCCTGCGTTGGTCAGGGCATGCATCCAACGGTCTCAGTATTCATGATTTGTCTGGGGAGGACCAATTGCGGGCTTGGTTCCCATGGGGTGGCATACAAATGGAGCCGGCAGCTCGGCTCGATGCGCCGATGTACCTGGATGCAACTCGAGAATCATTTGAGAGGGACGGATCTTGGATCCAAGCCGTTTTGGATGCAGATCACGAGTTGATTCCCGAAGATGACGCGTTTCGAATTCCGAGATTCGGGATCAAGGCCCGGTGGATCGTCCTCTGCCAAGGTTACTGGGCGCGGACCAATCGATGGTTTGACAGCCTCCCATTACATCCTGCTCGCGGGGATATTCTTGAGATAGCTTGCCCGCGAATTCGTCTGGATCACGTGTTGCATCGCAACGGTTGGATCGTTCCGCTGACGCACGACCGCTATCTTCTTGGAGCGACTTACGATCGACATGGACTCGATACCTCTCCAGCCCACCCCATTGCAGATCAATGGCGAAGGGAGCTGTGCCGTAGATGGACGCTGATGACAGGGGGCTCGATGGAGAGTCTCGAAGCAAAGATCCTGAGCCATCGAATTGCCGTCCGCCCCGCAAGCTACGATCGTCACCCCTTGATGGGATCTCACCCCCAGCACCAAAACCTGTTGTGCCTCAACGGATTGGGAAGCAAAGGTAGCTTAATGGCACCGTTCCTTTCAAAGCAATTGCTGGATTGGATGTTGTACGAGACTCCGGTTGAGGCAACATTGATTTGGAATCGACGCTCTCACTCGTGAGGTAAGATATTTGCCTCCCTTGGCGTCAAAGTATAATACATCAGTAATTCGTAACACGTACAACAATACATGGTTCGCTTGCTTCGGAGCTGCATGATGTCTACGTACCGCACGATACCCAAAGGGGTCATTCTCTTGGCGATTGCAGCGACATTCTCCGCTATCGGAATCGCTCGAGGGCAAGAAAATGGTATCCAGAACGTGGAGGGTGCGCCGAAACTTGAAACTGCGGTTTTTGGCGGGGGTTGCTTTTGGTGTATTGAAGCGGTTTTCGAAAGAGTCTGGGGGGTGCATTCCGTTGTGTCTGGGTATGCGGGAGGGAACGTTCCCAACCCGACCTATCAGGTGGTTTCCACAGATCGGACCGGCCATGCCGAGGTTTGCCGTATTGAGTATGATCCAGACATCGTCACCTACGAGGAACTACTACGGATTTTCTTCAAGTCGCACGACCCAACCATCCTAAATGGTCAGGGCCCGGACCATGGAACACGTTATCGGTCGATAGTCCTGTACCAGAACGATGAAGAGAAGGAGGTGATTGCACAGTTACTGGAGGAGTTCAAAGACAAGCGTACGTTCAGACGCAAAGTTGTGACCGAAGTCTCCCCGCTAAATGCATTCTATGTTGCGGAAGAATACCATCAGGATTACTTCGCCAAGCATCCGCATCTACCCTATTGCGAGATGAACATTCGGCCCAAGATCGGCAAGTTTGAACGCTCCTTCAAAGAGAACAGCAAATTGCAGCAATCCAAGCAGAACAACAAAACCCGCGACGATTGATGAGGGATCTTTCTGCGTCCGCTATTCGAACGGACGACGCGATGAAGCATCGGCGGTTGGAAAGTCATCCGGAATCGCTGTATGCTTGACGTCTCCGGTGGCTGCCCATTCGACACCTCGCAGGAGAACCGTGATGAAGCCAACACACTCCATCGAGTAGTCGGCATGTCCCATCGGTGTGTGGAAGACACGTCCCTTGCCGTACCCAATGGTCATAATCATCGGTTCATGGCGATCCGTTCCTCCTTTCTCCTTACTGGAATAGGCGGTAGCGAGAATCTGCATGTTCTCGG
>JALOQW010000498.1 GCA_025459275.1 Pirellula sp. | reverse complement strand
CGCGATCGATAATTGCGCACTCAATGTTTTTGATGGTCACGGGAGGATTCGTGATCCCGAGAACACATGCTCCTTCGCACGGAGCAGGGCATACGCGCCCGGTGAACTCCGGAAAGTTGTTGGTCTTGTGCAATCGTTCCAGCGCTTCACGCCAACGTCCGTGATAGACCAAATCGTTCCATTCCGGGATCAGATTCTCGATGGGGCAGCCCGTAGCTGATTGACAAAACGGGACCCCGCAATCCATACAGCGGGCGCCTTGCGTCCGAAGATGCTCCTCGGTTGGTTCCGTATAGATTTCACCGAAGTCCTGCAATCGGACAACAGGCAATCTCCAATCCACTTTCTTGCGAGGATACTCTTTAAAACCGGTTGGCTTACCCATGCTAGGATTCTGAATTCTTGTTCGATACGAAGGAAAGGAAAGTCAAGCGACACTGCTGCAAGCGCATGAACGCAGCAGCTTTAGGAACTGGCCATTGCCGGCACAATTGCTGAGGAGGACTTCTGTTCCAGAAGCACACGTTTGTAGTCCGTCGGCATGACTTTGACGAACCGACCGATGCTCCGTTGCCAATCGGCGAGCAGGTCCTTTGCGACCGATGAACCCGTGAGTTCGGCATGCTTGCTGACGAGTTGATAGACCTCTTGAATATCTTCGTCTTCGGCCAGATGCTCGAGTTCGACCGTCCCCAAGTTCGTTCGTATTCGCAAGCTATCGATGTCGTCCATCACGTAGGCGACTCCACCACTCATACCTGCGGCGAAGTTGCGTCCTGTCTTGCCGAGAATCACAACGCGACCTCCGGTCATGTATTCGCAACCGTGATCGCCCACTCCTTCGATCACTGCGTGGCAGCCTGAATTGCGAACCGCAAACCGTTCCGCAGCCTGGCCACGGACAAACAACTCACCCATCGTGGCTCCGTAGAGACAGACGTTGCCGATGATGATGTTCTCTTCCGGGCGGAATGTCGCTCGCCGGTCGGGATAAATGATCAATCGACCGCCTGATAGACCTTTGCCGACATAATCGTTGGCATCCCCTTCCAGCTCTAGCGTAACGCCATGAGCCAAGAAGGCACCAAAACTCTGGCCCGCGGATCCGGTAAATCGCAAGTGGATCGTATCCGTTGGAAGTCCAGGTTGGCCGTATCGTTTCGCAATGTGGTGGCTCAAGATCGTACCGACCGTTCGGTTGGTATTGATGATGGGCAACTCAATACGAATGGCCTGGCCGGTTTCCAAGGTCTTTTGGCATCGAGGCAGAATCTCTCGCATATCCAAAGACTTTTCAAGCTCGTGATCTTGAGGAATGGTGCAATGCATCACGGTATCATGATCTGGTCCCTTGGCGGGTCGAAGGATCGGAGTCAAGTCGAGGCCATCCGCCTTCCAGTGCGAGACGGCGCGATCGATCTTGAGACAATCCGTCCGTCCGACCATCTCATCGATCGTCCGGAAACCGAGCGACGCCATAATCTCCCGTGCGTCCTCGGCCACCATGAATAGGTAATTCACGACATGCTCTGGCTTGCCCGCAAACTTGGCACGCAGTTCTGGGTCTTGGGTCGCGATTCCCACCGGGCAAGTGTTCAAATGGCACTTGCGCATCATGATGCACCCCAGAGTGATCAACGGTGCGGTGGCAAAGCCAAACTCTTCCGCCCCCAACAAAGCGGCGATGACAACATCGCGACCGGTTTTGAGTCCACCGTCGGTTTGCAGGGTAACACGGCTTCGGAGATTGTTCAGCACCAACGTCTGATGGGTTTCAGCGATCCCGAGCTCCCACGGAAGACCAGCATGCTTGATACTGGTCAATGGACTGGCTCCGGTACCGCCGGTATCACCACTGATCAAGATGTGGTCCGCGTGGGCCTTGGCAACTCCGGAGGCGACCACACCGACACCGACTTCGCTCACCAATTTCACACTGACGCGAGCGCTGGGGTTCGCGTTCTTCAAGTCATGGATTAGCTGCGCGAGATCTTCGATCGAATAGATATCGTGGTGTGGAGGAGGACTGATCAAACCTACGCCAGGGGTGCTGTACCGGATGCGAGCAATGTACTTGTCGACTTTTCGGCCGGGCAATTCCCCGCCCTCACCAGGCTTGGCCCCTTGAGAGATCTTGATCTGGAGTTCATCGGCATTGGTCAGGTATTCGATGGTCACCCCGAATCGCCCTGAGGCGACCTGCTTGATCGCAGACCGTTTGCTGTCCCCGTTAGGCAAGGGTTTGAAGCGGACCGGATCTTCGCCACCTTCCCCTGTATTGCTCTTTCCACCCAATCGGTTCATGGCAATCGCAAGCGTTTCGTGAGCTTCGGAGCTGATCGACCCGAGACTCATGGCACCGGTGCAGAAACGTTTGACGATTTCTTTGGCCGGTTGAACTTTGTCGAGCGGGATCGGATCGCGAGCTGGCTCGAAATCGAGCAGGCCACGGAGTGCGTATCGCATCTTGGCATCCCGATTGATGTGGTCGGCGAAACGTCGATAAGCGTTCTTGTCTCCGTTACGAGCGGCGACTTGAATGTCCGCGATGGCTGCCGGATCCCACCCATGACGCTCCCCTTCGGCTCGCCAGTGGAATTCGCCTACGTTCGGAAGCATGGACCAAGCATCGGCGCGATTGATCGGGAATCCAAGACTGTGCCGGCGTAGAGTCTCTTCGGCCAGAATGTCCCAACCGCAACCTTGAATACGGCTGTTCGTTCCTTTAAAGCAACGTTCGATCACCTCATCCTTCAAGCCGAGAGCTTCAAAGATCTGAGCCCCTTTGTAACTGGCGAGGGTACTGATCCCCATTTTCGCCATGACCTTGAGCATCCCCTTCGCAACGGCTTTGCGGTAGAGGGATACGATCTTCTCGTCGTCTTTCTCTTCCAGCATGCCGTCTCGGGATGCTTGCCAAAGAGACTCAAACGCAAGATAGGGATTGATGGCATCGGCGCCGAAACCGACGAGCAAGCAATGATGATGAACCTCGCGTGCTTCACCCGATTCGACCACGATCCCGATCGCGGTTCGTTTAGCGACACGGACCAGGTGTTGGTGGACAGCACCGCAAGCGAGCAAGCTACTGACAGCAACGCGGTCGTCCGTGATCTGGCGATCGCTTAGGACGATCATCGTGTATCCATCGTCGATGGCTTTTTCGGCTTCAGCGCAGATTCGGTCGAGCGTCGCGACCAAACCCGCCTTTCCATCTTTTCGATCAAACGTGATGTCGATGTTCT
>JALOQW010000497.1 GCA_025459275.1 Pirellula sp. | reverse complement strand
GGCCCTTTCGATTCAATCGTTGAAACTATGGATCAAGCCACAGGTATCAGGGCAGTTGGGCGCGTTTCCGGAACACTGGCAGCAGTGGCCTTGGTTCTGTGAACAGATCGAAGGCTGGCATGCTCGTAGCTCCGATCGATCGCCCCCTCGCGTCCTGCATCTTTTCGCCTACACGGGCGCGACGACTTTGGCGCTGGCCATGATGCAAGCAGAGGTGACCCATGTCGACGCGATGCGTTCCGCAGTCGAATGGGCGCGAGAGAATGCGAGGTGGAGCCAATTAGAATCGCTCCCCATTCGCTGGATTATCGATGACGCCAGGGACTATGTTCAACGTGAGATCAAACGCGAACGCCGATACGAATTGATCGTGTTGGATCCACCCAGCTACGGCCATGGCTCTCGAGGCCAAGCGTGGTCGATTGGACGGGATTTGGAACCCCTCATTGCAGACTGCCATTCACTTCTTTCGGGCGATGCGATCGGTATCGTGCTCTCTGGTCACAGCCCCGACGTGGACTTGAATCATCTCGGGGGGGGCATGCCAGGTCTTTGTTCCCCCCAAATTGTTCGAGCGACCCTGCGAGACCGATCCGGCCGGGCTCTGGATTGCGGATATGTCGCTCGATTCTTGACATTGCCATCCACCAAACGCTTGGCCGGAGCGTAGAATGGCAGGTGTCCCTGATTTCGCTGCGGACCTACTGATGCGGAGCCCTCCGTGAACCGATATTGGAAACGATGATCCCCTCAACCGTGCTTTACGATGGACAATGCAACTTCTGCGTGAGCCAGATTGCGCATCTTCGTCGCATCGATACTCGAGGCCGATTGCGTTTTGTTTCCTTGCATGAACCGAGTGTTGCTATCGACTATCCCGATCTGAGTCGCGAACAGTTGATGGAGCAAATGTGGGTCATCGATCCGCAGGGAGGCCGACATGGCGGGGCGTATGCGCTGCGATATCTCTCTCGAATATTGCCACTTCTGTGGCCGATCGCTCCTCTTCTGCATGTTCCAGGCATGATGCCCGTGTGGAGCTGGATTTACCAGCAAGTGGCCCGACGAAGGTACGCGATTGCAGGAAAAAATTGCGAAAATGGGACGTGCTCCCTCCACGCAGCCAAATCGGCAGGCCCCATCAAATAGTGGTCTTTGGCAATGCAAGCAATGCCGTGTCCCGCTTGGCGAAACTTTTTCCGTCTTGGTTTTGGATAGCTTCTTTTGGTATGGTCCCTCCGTCTCGAAGGAACGAGCACCAACGATCCAGCTGAGGGCTGGATTGAAATCAAGGATTGATAAGGAAACGGGCGATGCCAAAGGCGACTACCGCGCAGTCGAGTGTTCATATTCGATGGATGATCCGACGAGATATGCCGTCGGTTCTCGGAATTGAGAATGCGAGCTTTGAGTTTCCTTGGACCGAAGATGAGTTCATCCGCTGCCTTCGCCAGCGCGACTGCATCGGTATGGTGGCTGAATGCTCGGAGCGTGTCGTTGGGTTCATGATTTACGAGCTACACCGCACGCGCATCCATGTCCTGTCGTTTGCGGTTCACCCTGACTTTCGTCGTCAGTCGGTTGGATCGGCGATGATCGAGAAACTCATAACGAAGCTGGCGTACCAGCGTCGCAATCGCATTGTTCTCGAGGTACGTGAGACCAACTTGGATGCTCAGCTCTTTTTCCGAAGTCTCGGGTTCCGTGCCACCGGAGTCTTGCGGAACTTTTATGAAGATTCCACCGAGGATGCGTTCCTCATGCAATTCCGAACTGCGGAACTGGAAGAGGTTGCAGCCGAGAGCGAATGGCCTCGCGAACGCCGCACCGGCTGAATCAAAGAAACGGGCACTCCATGGACCGCCAAGTCCTCTTTCAAGCCAAACGTTTCCATGTCGAGCGTGTCTTTGAACACCTCGCAGGGGGGCGGACGTTGGAGCGGCACATCATCCGTCATCCAGGAGCAGTGGTCATTCTGCCATTGATCGATGACGATCACCTCTGCTTGATTCATACTTATCGGGTCGCGATCGATCGCTGGCAGTTGGAGCTTCCGGCGGGAACACTCGACAAAGGCTTACCGCCTCTAGAGGTGGCTCGGCTCGAGCTCCTCGAGGAAACTGGGTACCGAGCTCAAGAGCTGAAGCTGGTCCATACGTTCGCCATGTCTCCAGGTATCCTGGATGAGCGGATGTATTTCTTTGTGGCGCGTGGACTATCTGACGGCAATCCGGAGCGAGAAGAAGGTGAACAAATGGAAAATCGTGTTGTGACGTGGAGTGATGTGGATCGACTTCTACGCGACCATCACATCATCGATGCCAAAACGCTTGTGGCTCTCCTTTGGTATATGCGTTATCGCGATCATGCGTGAAGCAAGTCCTCTCTTTGTTGAACGTCGCGACCTGACGCTGAAGCAGTTTGCACATCCGTTTGCTCGGTTGGCGATCGATTCTGCTATGCTCGGCGCGTTGGCGTTGCGAGCTCATTTTCTCGGGTCTCTGAAGATTGAGACCAAAGGTATCGCGAACTTCGTTTCCTCAGCTGACCTCGCGGCGGAAGCAGCCGTGGTTCAATCGATCCAGAAGCATGCTCCGGAACATGCGATCATTTCGGAAGAGAGTCACCGAGACCAAGTCGACGCTGAACATGTGTGGATTATTGATCCATTAGACGGCACCAGCAATTTTCTTCATGGCATTCCCCATTTTGCCGTCTCGATTGGCTATTTCCATCGTGGACTCCCTTCGTTTGGCGTTATCTGCAATCCAGTAACAGAGGACTGGTATGCTGCAGCGCAAGGCCAAGGTGCGTGGCACAACGGCCAACGCGTTCACGTCAGCACGGCCAGCGAACTGAATCAAGCCATGATCGCTTGCGGTTTCTACTACGATCGAGGTCGCATGATGCAAGCGACTCTCGATACGTTGGCCTCGTTGTATCAATCCGAGATTCATGGCATGCGCCGCATCGGTGCTGCAGCGTTGGACTTGGCCTATGTTGCATGCGGGCAGTTCGAAGCATTTTTCGAGTATCGACTCAGTCCATGGGATTACGCGGCAGGCATGTTGCTGGTCAGCGAAGCAGGCGGACGTATTAGCGACTGCTTTGGCCATCCCTTGTCGCTTGCAAACATGAGCAGTGTCTGCGCAACGAACGGCCATCTGCATGACGCCATGCTCACTGTGTTGTCGCCTCATGCACGGTCCCTATAGCCGCCATAACATGATCCACTACACCTTTAAAATAGGTCACTACACCTTCTAAGGCAAAGCGCCATCACGAATCAAGGAGCAACGTAGGGTAACGTGTCCCCTTCGCCACGCCGGATACGCTCCGTTCGACCGGCGCGTTCATGCTCGATCAGAACTTCATACGGGTCGCCATTGAAACAGACCTCGCCGAAGTAAGCGAAGGTGCTGGCGTCGCGCGTCACAAACATCGGAGCCAGTTTGCCTGCGGTGGTCGTGTACGAAAACCCACCAAGAATCTCAGTCTTCCCCCCCTGCTCGGTGCAGGCCAAGGTCCCGCCACGCTCCGTCTTGTAACCGAGGATCCACGCATCGCCGTTGCGATTCGTGAGGTGGGTTCCTTCGTTTTCGATGTTCAACTGACGCGCCCACATCCTTTGCCGATTCAATTGCAAATCCAACGTGGTGACGTCCTCCATGTAGACTTCACTTCCCTGCGTCTTGGCGGTGAAGCTCAATCGATGTATCCCCATGCTTTTGAAGACGATGGGCCGAGCGGTATCGACTTCGATCCCGCCATGGACTGATGATAAATGCTCCAGGAAAACGATCGGGGCGGCGCCATCTTCGATCCGAAGCGTCGGCTTGGCTTGACTCGTGTAGTCGAGCCATCCGCCGGTTCCGATGATCCGCTCCACTCGGCTTCGCACGATCACCGTTTTGGTAATGGCCATGAAACCGGGAAGGAATACCGTCTTGGCCCCTGAGTCGATCGCGCGCTGGATCGCTTCGGAAGAATCGCGGCTTCCGGTAGGATCTGCGCCGAAGTCGACCGCATTGGCCCAAGCTTCGGGAGATTCCCATTCCAACTCGGGTGTCTCGCGTACCGGCAAACGCAACGACTTCCACGGATCATTGCCCATGACCGTTGCTTGAGTGGAAGCATACTCCTCAATTCGCGGACCGATGGTATGCGGTTGTTGATCAGCTCCCATCTGAAAGGCTTGGACAGAGTCTGGGGATTCCACCGAAGCGATCGCGCGGCGGTAACCTGGGGCCTCAAGATCGCGAACATAGAGTCTGCCACCGTTGTAGTTCACAACGGCCGGCAGTGAGTTGGCTCCTTCGATCCCCTCGAGTGTCGCATCGACCAAGACGGTAGTGCCATACGCCATCACCGCCGGGACTCGGTTCTGGCTTCGCATTGAGCGAATCTTCAAAGATTGCCCGGCATTCGAAATACCGACCTCCTGCTGACCTTCCAGTGTGACATGCTCGATGACTTGGCCGTTCACTGCGAACCCAGATTGGATCCCGATCCCAAAGCCCGTGATCTCGCAATGCTTCACCAAAAGCGGTCCGTTCATATCGGCATACCCTAAATGCAGGCCGATGACTCCCGTTCCGTCCCGATCCGTGATTCGCACATGACGCAGTGCCCCGTAGTTGTTGGAGTAAAACTGCAGTCCAATCGCGCCGGGATTATCACGCCCGATATCGAAGGCGATATTCTCTATATGATTGTGAAACCAATCCGCAGAGCCGAATCCCCCGCACCACATCATCGATTGCGGTTTGGTCGGATCGCGGAAGGTACTGTCCTTCAGCACGATCTTCGTGC
>JALOQW010000138.1 GCA_025459275.1 Pirellula sp. | reverse complement strand
GTCCCCTGTTTCTGGGTGGCCGAAACAGTGGGTTAACACCCACCGCTCGCCTTGCTGCCGCAATGGTTGACGGACAGTGAGCGACAGTGATACCGAACAAGGCGTTGCCCCGGTGCGCCGCTAACGCTTGCGGCTCAAGGGCATTCAGCTAGCCCTTGGCGACTCGCCGAATAGTTTTTCGAAAACAGCTCGACGTTGTTGATCCATTTCGGGTGGAGCAGGCTTTCGGTCCCAGAGTTCCGGATCGATAAAGAGGAAATTGGGATCGAAGGTGCCTTCGGCAGCGATCTGCTGCAGAATGTTCCTCTCCGCATGATTGAGGCCATGCTGATCACAAAGTGCACGAAACAGTCGCTTCGGCGAAACGATCGGGCGATTCCACCATCTCCAGAATAGTATGGCTGCACGCCACAGGGACAGTACCGACAAGACCGCGAGAATGACGACAAGGATTGACCACTTGGGGATCGTCAGGCGGTCGTATCCTTCCAGTCGCATGATCGCGACGTAATGTTCGATGCTGCGTTCGTTCATCGATGCCCCCGCAAATGCTGAAGAGCAACCTCGGCTGCTTGTTGAATCGCTGGATTCGAATCCAGAATCAACGGATGGACGAGACCGATCGCGGTTTGTCGATCGCTTGCATCTGCCAATGCGTGAATCGCTTCGACACGGACTTCATCGACTGGATCGTCCAGCTTGCCAATGACGAGATCCTCGAGCGCCTGATCCAAGCCAAACAATCGTGCAGCCTGCACACCGCGTTGCCGTCGTTGAGGTGCTTGAGCGTTCAGTTCGGACATCAGGTCATCGATGAAATCAGGATGAGCGATCCTCGTCAGTTTGGCGTACGCGGACAAATGCCCTCCGGGCCAATCCAGGAGTTTCTCAAGCAGGATTTCGCAATTGAAATCGCGAAAATAGTTCGCGAGGGCTGACTGAAGTCGTTCGCTGAGTCTTGGATAAACATCGATCACGGTTTCCAATGCAGCACGGAGTGCCTGTTTCCACGGAGGGGGCTCCGATGACTCGATATCTGGGGCATCCAAAGCATCGCTGAGTGCGAGAACAGCTAAGTCCGTGTTCATCGGCCGCTGATGCTCGAGCAATTCTTTGACAGGCAATTCTAGTGACGAATCGACCCGTTCCAGCAACCAAGCGATTCGGGGCAGAATGTCTTCCGTCGGAGATGACTTGAGGGTCATCAACTCTACAAGGCATATCTTCGCTGAGTTCGAAATCCTGTCATCCTCAAACGTCTCGTGACTCAGGAAACTCCATTCCGCATCTTCGACGTTGATCGTTCTCTTGAGTTCTTTGGTCGGTCCAAGGGATTGGTAGAAGACCTTGATCATCTCAACGAACGCCGGATCGTTTCGACGTGAAGCCAGCAATGCCAAGAGTACATCCGCATTCTGGCTCCATAAGAAGCCCGCAACCAACTCCACGCATTCCTTTGCCTTCGAACGTTCCAGGTGCTGTGCAATCCGATGCGAGGATTCAGCGTTGGATGGATCCCGGAGCATTTCGACAAGAATTGGATCATCCCAGTGCGCGACGAGTCCCAGCCAGTCCAACAGAGCCTGTACGCGATGGTGCGCGTAGGAGTCCAGCCCTCGCATCAGCTGCCGCAGCAGTTCGAGTCTCTGAGGTTCCTTGCTCATGTCCCCCTTCCTGGCCCGATGTCCAAGGCATTTCGCCAAGTGAGAGGTCAGTTCCATTGCGACCATTTGTTGAGGATCGGAGGGGTCGCAAACAGTATCGATCAAGAACCGAAAATGGCTCTCAATCTCCAGCTTCGCAATGGCCCACAAAGCGCGTTGCCTGGTTTCCGGTTCATTGCTGCGAAGCCCTTGATCGATCGCTTCGGTCATTCGGTGAACATGCGGTCGAATGGCTTCGAGTTCTGCGGGTCCGCTTCGATCGATGCAACGCAGTATCGCTGCATAGTCCAGGGCCGTGCCTCGTTCGAGGAGGGCATGCAGTGAAGCGAAGCGAATCATCGCGTTGCCACCCATGAATCCGCGTTCCAGGACCTGAATGCCTGCCTGATACTTCGGCTGTCGCAGAACGGCGAACGTCGCGGTGAGTGAACGATTCAGCGACAGAAGAGGATTTTTAGGGTCTGCCATGGGCTACATCACTTAGCCAGTGTCCTTTTCGTCGGTAATCTGTTTGCGATAGTTTCACTCTTGGGGGAGGGTAAGGTATCGAAACGCACCTCATTTGACGAAGGTCGGCAGGCGCAGTACGGAATCTAACGCGATATTCATTGGATCGAAATCCAAACCGAAAGAGCAGGAGCGACTATCCCGATTATTCCATCTATGCGGAGCCGATGCGCCGCTGAATTTCCCGTCGATTGATTCCACCCTTCCAATGCAAGCAGCCATTCGTCACCGTCCATGGTTCTGGTGAAATCCAAACCGCATCGGGGACGATGTAGTCGGGCTGATCTTTCAAGACTTCTTTTGCTTGAGAGAGCAACTTCGCTCCATCAACATGTTCGAACTGCGTAGCCAATTGCACAGCCAGGATCGGTTTTCTTCGTCCATTTCCCAATAGCAGACAGTATGCTACAGCGTCCATCTCGCCAGCCAAGCGGTGCTCCAGTGGACGGGGGGAAAACTTATAACCATTGGCGAGTATCTGGACTTCGTCCAATCGTCCTTCGATGCGCAGGCTCGCTTGGCCATCGGCAACGTCGATCGATGCGATGTCGCGCGTATCCAGCCATCCATCGATGATTCGTTCCTCGGTCGCTTGGGGATCTCGCCAGTATCCTTGCATGACTCCTTCTCCGGAGACCCAAAGGCGCTGGTCTTCATCCACGCGAACTTGGACCCCCTGAACCGCTGGTCCAACCCCGCACAAAATAGGCGGCTGGTCGTGGGAAACGCGATTGGAGCAAACGACCGGAGACGCTTCGGTCAATCCGTATCCCTGAAACACAGGAAGCTCCGCATGGGAAAAGATTTGTCTGACTCGATCTTGCAAAGGTGCTCCCCCGCTGGCCAGTCTCCTCATCCGCCCGCCCAACATATCTGCGATTCTGGTTGATTGAAGTGAAGTAGATGGAATGAGTCGAGCCAGCTCTTCATAGAAGGCGGGTACGGCATTTAGCAAATGTGGGCGCAGTCGCGCTGCTTGCGCTAATGCGGAGTCGATCCCATGGGCGCACGCCATGGTTCCCCCTGCCAAAATCCAAGTCGTCAATTCGCAAGTGCGGGCATAAGCGTGACTGAATGGGAGTAGATTCAATCGCAAGTCATCGGGCGATTGCGGCATGGCATCCAATTTGGCTGCGGCGTTGCTCAATAAGTTGTGGTGGCTGAGCATCACACCTCGAGGGCTGGACGTGGTCCCCGAGGTGAACAAAATGCATGCGGTTCGCTTGGGATCCACTTCAGATAGGCGCGGGAATGAATCCACACTTTTGGATGCAATGAGTTCTTGCAGCGACGAATTCGCATGAGCGAACCTCGTCCCAGCTCGCTTACCACCACAGACGTAGGTCGGTTCCAGCTGTTTCAAGCATGCATGAATCCATGCGTCGGGAACCCTGGCATCGATCGGAGCATGAACTGCACCAATCGCGGAGCAAGCCAGATCCAGAATCGCCCATTCCGCGCAGTTCTTTCCCAGGTTCGCCACACGATCTCCCGCGTTGACGCCTGATCTCCGAAGCGTGGCAGCCGTCCGAAGCACACTATCGCTCAGTTCAGACCACGTCCAGTAGGAGCGGGTTTCCTCTGGATTGGCGGCAACCCATGCGACGGCTTCGGGCCATTCGGAAACCCGAAGCTGGAAGGCATCGAAGAGCGAGCCGCGAACCGTGAGATCAGACAGTCGTTGGTTCTGCGACATGCTTCGGAATCGTCACGGATACCGACGGTTCCTTGATCCGAACGCAATCGACATAGTACTGAGGTTTCCCATCGACGATTTCCTCGACCAAGCCGTGGATATCGGTATCGAAGCCGGGGAACTTCTCATTGAACATTCGCGCGAATCGAAGGTACTCGACAATCGACTTGTTGAACCGTTCGCCAGGAATCAGCAACGGAATCCCGGGTGGATAAGGGGTCAGCAGAACCGCCGTGGCACGCCCTTCAAGGAAATCGATCGGGACACGGTCGATCTCATCATGGGCCATCATGGCAAATGCATCCGATGGCTTCATGGCTGGCTGCATCGGGGATAGGTACATCTCTGTCGTCACACGAGCCACATCGTGTGCTTTGTACGTGTCATGGATGCGCTGGCACAGGTCTCTCAGTCCAACTCGTTCGTATTGAGGATAGTTTTGGACAAACTCCGGGAGGATCTTCCACATCGGCTGGTTCTTGTCGAAGTCGTCCTTGAATTGTTGCAGCGCGCTCACGAGAGTATTCCAGCGTCCTTTCGTGATCCCAATCGTGAACATGATGAAGAACGAGTAGAGCCCCGTCTTCTCGACAATCACACCATGTTCCGCGAGGTAGCGAGTCACGATCGATGCGGGGATACCGGTTTCCGCGAACCGACCTGAAACATCGAGGCCAGGAGTGATCACGGTCGCTTTGATGGGGTCAAGCATGTTGAATCCATCGGCTAGACCGCCGAAGCCGTGCCAATCTTCATCGGGTCGGAGTAACCAATCGCTGCGCTCGCCGATCCCTTCTTCGGCGAGGCGCTCTGGTCCCCATACCTTGAACCACCAATCCGCTCCCCATTCATCATCCACTTTGCGCATCGCACGGCGGAAATCGAGAGCTTCCATGATGGACTCTTCGACCAGTGCCGTCCCGCCGGGAGGTTCCATCATGGCTGCGGCCACATCGCAGGATGCGATGATGGCGTATTGCGGCGAAGTGGATGAGTGCATCAAGTAGGCTTCATTGAACGTATGGCGATCCAGTTTCTTGTTGGCTGGCTCGCGCACCAAGATTTGTGATGCTTGAGAGATCCCCGCGAGTAGCTTGTGGGTGGAGTGAGTAGCAAAGATCATCGACTCTTGGGGCTGCGGCCGATCGCGACCGATGGCATGCATGTCCTTATAGAAGTGATGGAACGCGGCATGGGGAAGCCAGGCTTCATCGAAGTGGAGCGAGCCGATTCGGCCATCGAGCATTTTGCGAAGGGCTTCGACATTGTAGAGAATGCCATCGTACGTACTCTGAGTAATGGTCAAAATACGCGGTTTGCGGTCCGGGTACTTGGCTTGGGCGGCTTTGGCAAACGGATTGGCTTCGATCTTTCGTTGAATACTCTCTGGAGTGAACTCGCTTTGTGGGATCGGTCCGATAATTCCCAGGTTATTCCGAGTCGGAGTCAGAAAGACAGGCACCGCACCGGTCATGATGATCGAATGAAGGATCGACTTGTGGCAGTTTCGGTCCACAACCACGATATCCCCATTAGCCACAGTCGAGTGCCAAACGATCTTGTTGGAAGTGGACGTGCCATTGGTGACGAAGAAACAATGGTCTGCACCGAAGATGCGAGCTGCGTTCCGTTCAGAAGCAGCGACCGGGCCGGTATGGTCGAGCAGTTGGCCGAGTTCTTCGACAGCGTTGCAAACGTCGGCCCGGAGCATGTTCTCGCCGAAAAACTGGTGGAACATCTGCCCGACTGGGCTCTTGAGAAACGCGACTCCTCCTGAGTGTCCGGGGCAATGCCAGGAGTAGGATCCGTCCTGGGCATAATGGATCATGGCGCGGAAGAACGGGGGGGCCAAACTATCAATGTAGGAGCGAGCTTCACGCAGGATGTGACGCGCCACAAATTCCGGCGTGTCTTCGAACATATGGATGAACCCGTGCAACTCCCTTAGGATGTCGTTCGGGATATGTCGCGAGGTTCGAGTTTCCCCGTATAGGAAAATCGGGATCTCCGCGTTCTTGAAACGGATCTCGGATATGAACTGACGAAGTTTATCCAAGGCCGACTTCATCGAGTCTTCGGAAGCAAATTCGTCGTCATCAATCGACAAAATGAACGCGGAAGCACGACTTTGTTGCTGGGCGAACTGGGACAAGTCCCCGTAATTCGTGACGCCGGCCACATCCATGCCTTCCCGTTCGATCGCTTCGGCCAAGGCACGGATGCCAAGTCCGGACGCGTTACCGGAACGGAAATCCTCATCAATGATGACTATTGGAAATTTAAACTTCATAAACCTTTTCCCCAACCGACAAGAAACCTGCCAACTACGATCAAGGTACCGTGGGAATCGAAAAACGGATAGCGACCGAGAGCGGCCAGAGGACGAGTTTTGACCTAGCATTTCCTAGGGAAATCCGGACAATTCTGGCCGTTGAGCATTTCTTGGATTCAATGAAGTGCTCCGAGTGACGTCCAAGTGTCCAACAGGCGGGCCCGTGGGACGTCGGAATTGTCTTCCTCCCCCCTGTTTGGATCGATCAAAACTCCATGGAAACGACCCTCGTACTTCTGAAACCCGATTGCGTCCAACGACGATTGATCGGTGAAATCATCAGCCGTTTCGAACGCAAAGGCCTGAATATCGTCGCCATGAGAATGCTGCAGGTGACTTCGGAACTGTCCCGAGAGCACTATGCGGAGCATGTCAGCAAGCCTTTCTACAAGAATCTTGAAGAATTCATCACATCTGCGCCGATCGTGGCCATGGCTGTCGAAGGTCTCGAAGCGATTCGCGTCGTCCGCGAAATGCTCGGAGCTACCAACGGCCTCAAGGCGGCTCCCGGTACCATCCGTGGCGACTTCAGCAGCTCGAGGCAAATGAACCTTGTGCATGCTTCCGATAGCCCCGAGTCAGCGGCTCGCGAACTCAAGCTTTACTTCCCAGGCGACGCCATTTGTCGCTACACCCCTACACTCGTTGGCAGCTTCCGCGCCAGCGACGAAACCTAGGGCTCGGCCCATAACCCCATCAGGTAATCATCCCCTATGCGTCGCAACGACATCCGAAACATTGTCATCATCGCGCACGTCGACCACGGAAAGACAACCATGGTCGACTGCTTGCTCAAGCAGAGCGGGCTGTTTCGCGATTCCCAGCTGCAAGGGGAACGAATACTCGACAGCAATGATCTGGAACGGGAGCGTGGCATCACGATCCTCTCCAAGAACATTGCGCTGGAGTACAAGGGGATCAAAATCAATCTGATCGATACCCCCGGCCACGCCGACTTCGGCGGTGAAGTAGAACGCGTGGTCCGGATGGCTGATGGGGCCTTGGTGTTGATCGATGCCGCCGAAGGAACGATGCCACAAACGAGGTTCGTTCTCTCAAAGGCATTGGAGTGCGGTGTTAAGCCAATCGTCGTCGTCAACAAGATCGATCGGCCTGATGCTCGTTGCGACGAAGTCGTTGAAGAGGCATTGATGCTCCTCGTCGATCTCGGTGGTGAGCACTATATGGATCACTTCGACGTGATTTATGCTTCCGGCCGATCAGGGTACGCCACCCGCGATTGGCGCGTGCCGGGTGAGAACATGGAGCCACTACTGGACTTGATGCTCGAGAAAATCCCCGGGCCTGATGTCGAACCAGATGCGCCGCTGCAATTGCTGGTCACCAACCTCGACTGGTCGGACTACGTCGGTCGGATCGCGATCGGTCGAATCCAGTCAGGAAAAATGCACAAGGGACAACAGGTCGACATTGCCAAAGAGGAAACGGTTGTTCCCTGTCAAGTTGCCAACCTGCAGTTCTTCGACAAACTTGGTCGCGTCGATACCGAATCGGCGAGCGCGGGCGATATCGTTGCCGTCGTGGGTCTCGAAGATATCGAGATCGGCGACACGATCTGCAACCGAGGCGAAGTCAACCCGCTTCCGCGATTGAAAGTCGACGAGCCAACCCTCGAGATGATCTTCAGTATCAACTCGTCTCCTCTAGCAGGACGTGATGGTAAGTACGTTACGACACGACAGCTGAAAGCTCGTTTGGAAAAAGAACTGGAACGCAACGTCGCTTTGCGAGTCACTCCTATCGAGGGAAGTGAAGCCTTTGCGGTTCGAGGACGAGGGGTTCTTCACTTGTCCGTTCTTATCGAGACCATGCGCCGTGAAGGCTACGAGATGAGCGTCAGCAAACCGCGCGTGGTTCTCAAGCGGATCGATGGTGAACTGTGCGAGCCATTCGAAGTCCTGAACGTGGAAGTCCCGACCGATCGCGTTGGTCCCGTCATGGAAATGGTCGGAAACCGTCGCGGCCTGCTCGAAACCATGACTCCGCGTGGCGAGTACACACTCCTGCAGTTCTCCATCCCTGCACGTGGACTGATCGGCATTCGAACCCGGATGCTGAACGCGACGCAAGGGACCGCGATCATCCACCACAGGTTCTCTGGTTATCAGCCGGTCGGACCTGAAATGACCCGTCGGACCAACGGTGTCTTGGTCTCGATGGTTCCCGGCAAAGCGGTCGCATACTCCCTCTTCGCACTCCAGGAACGTTCCGACTTGTTTGTTGCACCAGGGGATGATGTCTACGAAGGTATGATCGTCGGCGAAAATGCGAGAGACAATGACCTGGTCGTGAACCCGACGAAAGAAAAGAAACTGTCCAATGTTCGGGCGGCAGGTAATGACGAAAACATCATCCTCAAGCCCCCCAGAGAGCTTTATCTGGAAGCCGCTCTCGAATACGTCGAGGATGACGAACTGGTGGAAGTCACCCCGAACGCGATTCGGTTGAGAAAAGTCTACCTTCGCGAAAGCGACCGACGCAGAAATACGAAATCGGCAGGAGAACTCGTCGAAAGCTGATTTGTGATTCGGCTTCCGCTATATTGATTGACCTGAGTCCAAGTCACGTTCCTCTTACAGGTCAATCAAAGATGAGTCCTTTCGATATCCTTGGTGAGATTCTCAACGCCGGTGCGGGCGGTCGCCCCGGTGGTCGCGGCGGGAATCCTGGTGGCGGCAGCAATCGAGGTGGCGGCAACGTCGACATTCTCAAAGACATCTTGATGGGAGGAGGGCCCAAGGGATCCGGCTCTCAAGACGGCATCCAGTTCCCTGGTGTTTTCCGCGAAGGCCCGAGCGGCGGCAACGGTCGCCCTAGCGCTAAAGAGCTCGAAGAGATGCTGGGGGTAGGACGTTCGAGTCCCTCGCAACCACCAGCTCGTTCTCCATCTCCACCAGCCCGATCTCCGGCTCCACCATCCGGCGGCGGATACACTGCACCATCACCCCGCGGTGGTGGCATCGGTGCTGGAAGTCCACAAGGCGATATCTTCGGTCAAGAGCCGACAACTCCCGCGCCGAAAGAAGCATCCCCAAGTGAAGAGGAGCAAGTCATCGTATTGATCCGCGCGATGATCCATGCGGGCAAAGCAGATGGTCGGATCGATGCTCAAGAACAGCAAGCCATCTTGGAACGCATCGGCAACACCAACCCTGAGACCATCAAGTTCTTAAGGCAAGAGTTTGCCAATGCCACAACAGCACGCGACTTTGCTTGGACGGTGCCCATCGGCATGGAAACGTCCGTCTATGCCGCTTCGATCGCGAGCATCTCCATCGATCAGCAATCCGAGATCGATTACCTCAAAGAACTCGCTCAAGGTTTGCGATTGCCGCCCAAGCTATGCAATCAAATCCACCAGCAATATGGAATTCGTCCCATATTTTGATCCAACCACCATCAGTCCTCTAAGGCACCAATCTTATGGGCCTGGCCTCTCCCCGACCATGGTTCACATCCATACTTGGTTTTACGCTTGCATCCATCTGGTCCATTGCCACTCTGCACGGCGATGAAGCCGAGTGGCGCGATGAAGCCAAGTGGCATGGTCTGCTCGCAGCGCGATGCCTGGAGTGCCACCAGGGGGAGGATGCGTCTGCGGGACTGGACTTGAGTTCCCGCGCCGGACTGAATCGAGGGAGCGATTCCGGCGCGGTCTACGATCCAGAGAACGCAAAAAATAGTCTTCTCTGGAAAGTGATCGA
>JALOQW010000496.1 GCA_025459275.1 Pirellula sp. | reverse complement strand
AGGTCGCTCGTCTGCTCTCAGCTGCAAATAGGCAGTAGCAGTGTATTTGGGCGGCATCAGGAACCATCCGACGCCAGCCAGTACTCCTGATAGGAGGATGCCCAGTGGCAAAGCCAGCATCCACCGTCGCCTTAGAGCATGCAAGATGGATATTGGGCCAACCGCTGGCGGAGCCTCCGCTGGAGGAGCGCCTGAGGAGCCGATTGCGTAGCGAGAGCGCGAGGGGTCGTCTTGCGGGATTATGCCACCCAACGGACTACCGTTGGCAGGGATTTCATTTTGCATGGTGGAGCGGGCCTAGAACACCGGGCGAAAAACCAACCTCCCCGACGGGGCGACGCGGGAGACTCCCTAATGGTACTCCATCGACGCAATAAAACCAAATGAAACGGGCCGGGGAACGCTCATCGTGCCGCTTGGGTTGCAATTATAGGGTTTTTCGGGGGAAGCCCCATTTGACGGCGGGCCCGACACCCAACTAAGATCCCGGACAAGGCAAATCGATTTGGCTTTAAGCGAGGATTATTCCGATGAAGTGGAATTTGATGGGGACTTGGTACGGCCATTCAACCTGGGGATTCGAGTTGGATTCCTTCCGTATCGTGGTTGATCCATTCCTCGACGCTAATCCATCGGCCAAGACCAAGGCCTCAGAAATTCATGCCACACACGTCCTTATCTCTCATGGACACTCGGACCACATTGCCGATGCAGCATCCATTGCTCGACGAACTGGAGCGCAAGTCCTGACCAACTTTGAAATCGCGCAATGGTTGGAGCGGCATCATCAAGTCCCTCATGTGGTCGGGATGAACCACGGAGGCAAAATCAAAACGGGCTTCGGCAGTGCGACGCTCGTCCCGGCCGTGCATTCCTCAAGTTTGCCCGACGGAACCTACGGGGGAACTGCAGGGGGATGGCTGTTGGAATTCCAGCGTCCAGACGGTGAAGCGTTTCGAATCTACTATGCGGGCGATACCGCGGTTTTCTCGGACATGAAATGGATCGCTAGAAACGGTATCGATTGCTTCATCGTCCCGATCGGCGATCTATTCACCATGGGACCGGAAGATAGCCTCGAAGCGATTCGGCTCGTTGCTCCCCGTATGGTCATCCCAACCCACTACAACACTTGGCCACCGATCGCCCAAGATGCACGGGCTTGGGCCGAAGCCGTCAAGTCCATGACTTCCGCCATCCCACTGCTCCCGGACATCGACGTACCCTTCTCATTGCTAGCAAACTCGCAGTAAGGCCGGGAACCCTATTTTGGTGTTTTTGCCGGGGACTGCATCGATCGGTGTTGTTTTGGAGGGCTCAAAAACAGTATAACGACCAGGTTGCCAAGGATAGGCGACGTTCGTTGGCATGGAAGCGAGATGCGTTGGAACAACGCTGGTTTTGCGAAGAATTGATTATGACAGGAGGTCGCCATGCTGGTACTTGCACGGCAGGAAGGGGATGGAGTCACGTTCCCTGATTTGAGCATTGAAGTCGAGATTCTCAAGATTCATGGGAATCGGGTGCAACTAGGTGTTCACGCATCGCGTGATATCACCGTTCTTCGAAGTGAGTTGGTCGAAGAGCCGACGATTCAGGAAGCCAATTCATCGGCCGCTTCCACCCGAGTGATTTCACTCCGCAACAAGATTCGAGAGGTGGCAGTTCAGTTGGCGGTCGCTCGCGCACAATTGGAACGGGGTGATGTCGATGCCGCAGAAGGAACCTTGCGGTCGATGCGCCCGTTGGACACGACCAAGACGGTTGCCGCCTCGCATGTTTCCGAACCAGCAGTCGCCTATCATACTTCGGATCGCCGTATGCCACGCGGTGCTGTTCGCTCGGGCAACCCGCTCCACGCGTCGACCATCCAAGGTGCCGAAGGCTTGGCTTGCTAGGTCAACGGCCTTTTAACTCTCTAAGAGAGGGTCAGCGACAACACGATATGCCGAAGCAATCTCGGAGGGGATTCGCTTTGGAGTTCGGGATAAAAAGTCAATGAAGACCCAGTTGGTGTGCGCAACCGCCACCAAGATATCCTTGGATGTCGTCGTTTCGTCGACCGAGGAGGAAATTCGCTTGAGGATCCGGTAGCGGCGTAGCGAGGTAACTTTCTTCATGTCGGCAACCCAGGTCTGAATGACAATGCGATCACCAGCATAAGCAGGCTGCAGATATTCGATCTGATGAAGCCGTGCTACCCATCCGGCTCCTTGCTGCTGGTATCGCTCCGCTGGCCAACCGAGCGCAGCCGAGTGCGCCAATGCGGCGTCCTGCATCCATTGGAGGTAGACCACATTGTTCACGTGGCCAACCATATCGATATCCTGCGAGGCAACGGTCAGCGGATGCTCAAAAATATCCAGCATGGCTGAGCACTAATCTGCGGACCAGGGAGCGATAGGGCTGCCGTCAGGTCCCTTGGGCTTCGCAGGTTTCGATCCTCGAAGACTTGCGACATAGGCGGAGACCATGATGATGTCATTCTTGTTTCCAATGCGGGTCGCCCAAGCCGGCATAGCACCACCAGCGACTCCTTCGTTAATCACTTTCACGATGTCCGTGATTTGTTTGATGTGCTTGTAGTTCTCATCGCAAAGGTTGGGACCAATCACTCCTCCCCCATCGGAACCGTGGCACGAAACGCAATTGACCTTGTAAATCGATTTGCCGACCTCAAGCCATTCCTCTTTACCCATGTACTCGACCAAGGTCTTCGCGTCTGGGGTCAGATCGCCGATCTGAGCGTATTTCTTTTTCGTATTCGCATCGAGGGCTGCCAAGTACTGCTCTTCAATCGAGCGGCCATCAGCACCGACGTGGAAGTACATCAAGTAGGCTGGCGAAATGACCAGGGTTCCAATGAAAAGCCACTTCCACCACCCGGGAAGAGGATTGTCGTATTCGCGAATGCCATCGTAGGCATGGCCGAGAGCGACTTCTTTATGTGAGGCTGAAGGGGTGGAGGCTGTCATCAGTTCGATCTCCCCTCGGAGGTGGAGGTTGAGTTGCGGGTTGGTTTCGGATCAACAACATCGTCGGTCAATGGGATAGAACCGAATCGATGTGTGGTTTCACGCTTCAAGGTCAGAGCCCACACGACAATTCCGATGAAGCAGGCTGCAAAAATGAGCAGTGCCACTTCATCAAAAAAGGAGTAGTCCAACCAAGATACGACATCTTTGAGCATAGTGGTCGCCCGTTACTGGGCTCCAGATACGGGGACTGGACTCGAAGCGGCTACATCGGTCGCCGCG
>JALOQW010000137.1 GCA_025459275.1 Pirellula sp. | reverse complement strand
GCACCAACGCTTGTACACGGTCCACCTCGGACGCTTGACGAATCGGGTTGTGAATCACCGGACCATCGCCTTGCGTGAACTCGAGATGGAATCCCATCGGCTCGAGAATGGGAAGAAGGTCCGAAAAAATGATGGCAGCATCGACTCCAAGTTTCTCGACCGCTGTGACCATGACTTCAGCGCACAGTGTCGGATTCTTGACGAGATCCAAGAAGCTGACACGGTCTCGTACGGCTCGATACTCGGCCATGTAGCGACCGGCCTGTCGCATCAACCATACAGGTGTGACGCTCGTGGGTTGCCGATAACAAGCTTGCATGAATGGGCTCTGCGCGAGGGCAGCACCGAGTCGGTCCAATTTCCCCGAAGATGTCGGCTGGCTAGTGAATCGCTTTGCTTTCAAGATGCGATGCGATTTGTCCGCTGCGGCTTGAACAAGATGTCCCATTTTGTTGGGCGAGGCTTCGATGTCGACGGGCAAGTTGAGATGCTGCAGCATCTCGGAGGTAGTTGGACCAATGGAGGCAACGACCAACCGATCCAGTGCAGCGCGCAGTTCGTCTTCGCAACCAAGGTCCGATGCCATTCGGATCATGTTCACGGCTTGATGAGCGCTGGTCAGAAGCAAGCAATCTCGTTCGCCTCGGCATATTGCTCGAATGTTCTCCTGTAGCGGCTCAATATCCTCCGGAAAGTCCCATTGGTAAACCCGGATATTGACGACCTGTGCCCCTCTAGCTTCAAGTCCGGCAATGAGGGAGTGATTGGTGACACCGTACTCTTGCAAACCGACTGTCACGTTTGCAACAGGAACGCTTTGGTCAATCAGCTGCAAGACTTCACGCCACGTATTCGGTTCCGGCGCGCGATACGTCGGTTGCATACCTACCTCGCGCATTGCGGCAACAGGTTTCGGACCGCGGGCGATGGTTATGATGTCGGACATCGCATCGATGAGCCGTTGTTTATCCAAGTGCTTTTCGACCGCTGAGATGAAATGCCGAAACCCGACTCCGGTCAAAAAGATGATCGTTCCGATCTCGCCTGTCATGATTCGATAGGCGAAGTCGACTGCCTCCTTGTTGCGATCAACCGGAACCTCGCGCATGGATGGGCTGACAAAAGGAACCCCACCGAAACGTTCAATCAATCGAGAGAACTCCTCGCGTCGGCGGCTCTCCAGCGCGGCGACTCGCAATCCTTGGAAGGAAGGGGTGTTTTCATCAGCCGTCGACATGGTTCAATCTTTCAAAGACTTGGAAGAGCGCATGGATGCCATCGCTGCCATGACCATGGGCCTGAGCGGATCGCCACAATTGGGTTACCAAGGCGGATCCAGGAAGGGAAATGTGAGCGGATTCTGCGGCTTGTGCTACCAGACGCATATCCTTCTGTTGTGTGTCGATCATGAAGCCTGGGCTCCAGTCTTTGGCGCTAATCTTGGGAGCCAGATTCTGGAGTGCCCAACTGGTGGCTGCTCCCCCTTGCAATGCAAGGCCCAGAATGGATGGATCGATCCCGAGCCCCTTGGCGAGCGACATGGCTTCGCAGACTCCCAAAATGTTCATGGCTCCCATGATTTGATTGCACAGTTTGACTCCTTGGCCGCATCCGAGTGGTCCACAATGGGTGATGTTGCGTCCCATAGCTTCCAAGATCGGCATCGCGGCGGCGAGATCGTTCGCCGCACCACCCACCAGAATGCTCAGGGTCCCCTGCTCGGCTCCGACGGTCCCGCCGGTCACTGGGGCTTCTAGATAACGAAACCCAGCCGTCTGCAATCGAGCCCCAATCGACATGGAGGTTTCTGGGGCAATCGTGCTCATGTCGATGAACAATGCCCCCGGGACGGCGGCCTGACATGCCCCATGGTCCCCAAACAGAATCGACTCGACATCCGGTCCGTCCGTAACGCAGGTGATGACTACATCAACGCCATGGACTGCGGCTGCAGCAGTGTCAAAACCCTTGGCCCCTGCCGCAATGGCAGACTCCATTTTCGCTGGCGTGCGATTGTAAACGTGGACAGAAAATCCAGCTCTCACAAGGTTGGCACTCATGCGAGTTCCCATCAGCCCCATTCCAAGAAATGCGACGCGTTGGAACGAATGGCCAGATGACATGTTGGATTGCCGTAAAGGAAAGTCGAAGGAACGGATTAGAAGGAACGACACTGTGTTCGTGCCGGAGTGATTCGTGCCGGAGTTGTTCGTGCAGGAGTCGCGAAGCTCTGATATGCTAAAGCAAGTTGAGAATTTGGCATAGCCGCATTGATTTTGGGAGGCACCGATCATCGTTATCGCGATTGAACCTGACCGAGCCCACTTGGGAGCTCACGCCGCCAAAATCGCGGGGGAAGCGTTGCGAATCGCGTTGTCCGAACGAGGCGGA
The DNA here is from genome assembly GCA_025459275.1 of Pirellula sp. Classification (GTDB taxonomy): domain Bacteria; phylum Planctomycetota; class Planctomycetia; order Pirellulales; family Pirellulaceae; genus JBKCUI01. The sequence goes on along the minus strand of JALOQW010000137.1, from coordinate 7,551 downwards.
GCGTGCATCGTGGTGGCCACCGGCTCCAGTCAATTCGAAGTCCTCGACGCGCTCGTGCAAGAACCCGGTATCGATTGGGGTCGCATCGACGGGTTTCATTTGGATGAGTACGTCGGTATCCCTTCAACGCACCCTGCGTCATTCTGTGGCTACCTCAAACAACGCTTCGTCGATCGGATTCCGATTCGTTCTTTTCATTATCTCGATGGACTCTCCGATCCGACCATCGTCTGTCACCGAGCCGAACAAGCGATCCGACTCCAGACCGTCGATGTGGCGATGATCGGCATCGGCGAGAATGGGCATCTGGCCTTCAATGACCCGCCTGCAAACTTTGATATCGAAGCGGCCTACCATGTCGTCGAGTTGGACGAAGCATGCCGCAAACAACAGGTTGGCGAAGGATGGTTCGCAACCCTAGATGATGTACCCAAGCATGCGATCAGCATGACCATTCGTGAAATACTCCGAGCCCGACAGATCGTCTGCAGTGTTCCGGACGCACGTAAGGCACCTGCGGTTCGGGCTGCCATCGAGGGACCATTGACCAACATGCTTCCTGCATCCATCCTGCGTCAGCATCCCAACACAACCATTCTGTTGGATGAGTCCTCTGCACAGCTTCTAACACGACCGATCGAATAATGGCAACCAACCGTCCGCAAGTGGTCATCGTAGGAGGCGGCTTCGCAGGGATGGCATGTGCTCGCGCGCTTGCCAACTCCAGCGCTGACGTCAAACTAATCGATCGAAGAAATTTCCACCTCTTCCAACCCCTCTTGTATCAAGTTGCAACCGGAGGCTTGTCGCCTGCCAACATCGCTTCTCCCTTGCGAAGCATCTTTCGTCGGCAACAAAATATTCAAGTCTTGATGGACAAGGTCATCGGATTTGATTTGATAGAGCATCGTCTCACCTTGGAGACACAAGGTCCGATTCCCTTCGACTATCTGGTCGTGGCCGGAGGTTCGACACATCATTACTTTGGCAAGGATGCTGAATGGGAACCACTTGCACCTGGCCTGAAAACGATCGAAGACGCGACCCGCATTCGCGCGTCGGTGCTGAGCGCTTTCGAAGAGGCCGAGCGAGAGACCGATGATTCGAAACGAGCGGGCCTCCTTACCTTCGTCATCGTCGGGGGTGGGCCAACCGGGGTCGAAATGGCTGGTTCCATTTGCGAATTGGCACGCTTCACTCTCAAGAACGATTTCCGTACCGTCAACCCGGCCGCAGCTCGTGTACTCCTAGTCGAGAACAGCCCCGTCATCCTGGAAAAGTATCACCCGACGCTTTCCGAAAGTGCCAAGAAAGCATTGCAGAGCCTGGGAGCCGAGGTCTGGAACGAATGTCGACTGGAAGAGATCCATCGGGATCATGTTCTGATCCGAAGATCAGGTGCATTGGTCAAGGTATTTACCCGCAACGTGATTTGGGCAGCCGGCGTGAAAGCGTCCCCGCTCGCGAAACAGTTGGCCGAATCCGCAGGAGCTCCCGAGCTATTGGATCGAGCCGGGCGAATTACGGTCGATTGCCACTGCGCGATTCCAAAGTTTCCTTTCGTCTATGCAGCCGGAGATATGGCGGCCTTTGCGACCCCAGACGGAAAGTCACTCCCCGGGGTCGCTCCTGTCGCAATGCAACAAGGGTACTATATCGGAACCCGCATCGCCCAATCGATCGATGGCAATGTGGTAGATCGTCCTTTTCAATATTGGGACAAAGGAAACATGGCAACCATCGGTAGATCCCGAGCGGTGATGGAGTCGGGATCATGGCGAATGACCGGCAAGCTAGCTTGGCTCGCATGGCTTTTCATCCACATTCTGTATCTGGCCCGCTTCGAGAATCGGGTCTTGGTTTTGTTTCAATGGTTCACGAACTACGTTACGAGGAACCGCTCAGCTCGATTGATCACAGACTCCAAGCGAAACTCTTCAATCGCCCCTTTATTCTTGTTCCTCAGTTTAGGCATGGCCAGTCCCAGCGCTCTGGGGCAGCAAACCACCACTTCGATCGCTTCGGCGCAGTCACTTGTTCCGAAGGTCGAAATCTTGGATCGAAGGACCATCAGTTGGAAACCCCCTTTGTATCACGGCTGGCCAACGATTGCTCGGCGACGCGACGGGGAGCTACTATTGGCGTTCTCAGGTGGGCGCGAGGCTCATGTCTGTCCGTTTGGTCGTTTGGAATGGATGCGTTCCAAAGACAATGGTGCGACCTGGGGCTGGCCGCAAGTTTTGTTGGATAGCCCGATCGATGATCGGGACGCTGGTGTCTTGGAAACGTCACAAGGTTCGATCCTCGTGACACATTTCACTTCACTCGCCTTTGAGCCCATTCTGGAGCGGGCGGAAAAAACGCCTGTGGGGCAACCGGGAGGATTCGCCGAGCAGAGACTCATCGAGGAATGGCGCGCCGCTCGCGATCGATTGACGCCTGATCAGAGGAAGCAGGAATTGGGTTGCTACGCGATTCGTTCTACCGATGGAGGCGTGACATGGTCCGCACGCATGCGGGTTCCCGTCCACAGCCCGCACGGCCCCATTGTTACTCGCGATGGTCGACTCCTTTACGCTGGCAAAGATTTATGGGGATCCGGACGGGTCGGTGTTTGTGAGTCGGTCGATGACGGACAGACTTGGTCTTGGTTATCGGATCTTCCTGTGAGACCCGGAGACGAATTGCGACAGTATCATGAGCTGCACATGGTGGAGGCTGCGAACGGCCATTTCATCTGTCACATTCGCAACGAGAACCGCCAGTCGGATGGCGAAACGCTTCAATGCGAATCAAGCGACGGTGGCGCGACGTGGTCGGTCCCCCACACCATTGGTGTTTGGGGATTACCGTCCCATCTATTGGCGTTGCGCGATGGGCGATTGCTCATGAGTTACGGTTATCGAAGGCCTCCCTACGGGAACCAGGCCCGAATCAGCAGCGATGCAGGGGCGACTTGGAGTGAGCCGATCACCATCAGCGACGATGGCCAGGGCGGCGACCTCGGATATCCTTCGACGATCGAGTGCGATGATGGCACGTTGGTTACCGTGTGGTATGAAGTCCTCAAAGACTCCCCCCTCGCGCAACTGCGACAAGCCCGGTGGCGATTCGTGCCTGCTCCGCCAAACTAATCCGCCTTGCGGCAGCTTGGCGAGCGCTGGTGTTAACCCACTGTTTCTCCCAGCGTCCCTCGAGCAACGACTGACTGAAACAGGAAACGCTCGATCTCGCCGCAGGGAAACAGGGACCCCGCGTCTCCCGCTCGCCGGTTACGACCGCCCCGCGGCTCACCACGTCGATTTCGGGGATCTCAATTCAATTGGTAGGCAACAAGGTCGTCTTGGTCGCGGATGTACAGGATGCCATCCACGATGACTGGATGTGGCCAGCTCTCGCCATTGTGCGTCGCTAGCTTGAACTTGCCGAGCAACTTGTACTTCTTGGTATCGGAGTCGATCATCGCCATCACACCATCTTGGTAGCGAAAGAACAATTTGTTGTCAGCGAAGATAATCGCAGCAGAACCGGATCCAGCCCCGCGTCCTTTCTCCCAGAGATCTTTCCCAGTTCGCCATTCGACGCATGCGGGAAATCCATTGTTGTGGCCGTGGCCCATGTAGATATGGTCACCAACCATCACCATCCCACCGTGGTGGTTCTGAAGCTGCTTCGAAGATTTGTAATAAACCTCTTTGACCGCAAGCCCTTTGCCAGATTTCTTGATCTGCAGCAGAGCCGATCCGCCATCGTCATAGCCCGTCGAGCAGAAGACGTAATCGTCCTTGACGATCGGCGTAGGAATATTGGCTGTGGTGTTCGCAACCCGGTCGTAATTCCAAAGCAGCTCGCCGGTTTGGGCATCATAGCTAACTACTCCGTGCCCGATCAGTTGAACATACTGCTTACGACCAGCTGCGTTCGAGATTACGACCGATGCATAACCAGCCCCATCGTTACCTCGCAATTTACCTTGCGGTGCTTTGCCCTTCCAAATCGTCTCACCCGTTGATTTGTCAAGGCAAACAACCATCGCGTCCATACCGCCAGGGGTGCAAATCAGCCGGTCTCCATCGATCAGTGGCGATTCGCTATACCCCCAACCAGACTCCATCTTGCCCTGGAAGTCGCCGGGAAAACTCTTCTTCCAAACGATCTCACCGGATTGAAGTTCACAACAGACGAGAATCCCGTCGAACGATAATCCATAGACTCGGTCGTTCGCCACATCGATCGCCGGCGTTCCGTTCGCTGCTCCGCGGTCCGGTGTGAACGCTCTCTTCCACAGGAGAGACCCATCTTTCTGCTTCAAGCAAATCAAGTGCGTTTGGCCGTCGATGTTTCCGATGGTACAGACTTTCCCGTCCGCAATGGCAACACTCGCCATTCCTGACCCGAGTCCCTTGCTTTGGAATAAGATCGCGGGCCCTTCTTCCGGCCACTGATTCTTGAGACCTTGCTCCTTGGCAATCCCATCTCGATTGGGACCGCGCCACTGATACCAATCGTTCCCCATCGAAGAGCCCGCGGAAGCCAGGAGCACGAGCGTCGAGGATAGAAACCAACCATGTGTTTGCTTTTTCATCGAATTCTCTTTCGTACGGTTTGAGCGACCATTAAGGAAAGGTCTCATTCTAGCACTGCATCGCGTGGGCGAGTACTTCGTCCTGCTGGACTTCGTGGGGGATGAGCTGCCAACCACAACCAAAGCTCCCGAAGCGACAACGCATCTTTTGGGTGCACTCGCTTTTGCGCATAGGCGAGACGGCTGTAGACCATGCCTAAATGAGACAGCGACTCCGCGATCGGGCTGTACTTGCGCCCAAGCCTCACGACGAACTCCTCGGGGGTTTCGTCGTCGCGACGAACCACTCGCTGCTCTCTCCCCCAAACCAAGGTTGCATCAAACAGTGCTTTGATGGCTCGATCAGGATCATTCGGGTAGCGTGCGAACGGATCCTCAAGGCTCGCAAACAAGACAGAAGGCTCCTGCGCATTCTCCGCGACGTCAGGGGCATCCGAAGCCGAAACCGTATCCTCGCGAGAGAACCACTGCAACCAAAACGCCAGCGTCTCACGGAACCAAGCTACCAACTCTCGCCGATACCGGATACCGAAGAAAATGGCCACACCAAGCAACGCCAAGAACAACAACCAACGCAAACTTGCGCCAAGATTCCATTCGATCTGCATCGGTGGTGTGGATGGAGGTGCCTGGGCTGGCTGCGGTTGGTTCGGTTGTGGTTGATTGGGTTGTGGTTGATTGGGCTGGGGTTGATTGGGCTGGGGTTGATTGGGTTGTGATTGATTGGGTGGCGGTTGATTGGGTTGCGGTTGATTGGGCTGGGGTTGATTTGGTTGTGATTGATTGGGTGGCGGTTGGTTGGATTGTTTCTCGCTGCCGGAGGGGGCGTCCCCTGGACGGGGCTTGGTGCCGCCCCCGCTCGACGAGGCGGGCGGATTTTTGACGGCATTGACGGCATTGACGGCATTGACGGCATTGACGGCATTGATGGCATTGACGGCATTGACAGGATTGACAGGGTTGGCGGGGTTGGGGTTATCCGGGTTGGGTTTGGGGGCTTCGTTGCCCCAGCCGAAGCGATGGGATTGCAAATCCTCGCGACTGGTGATTCGGAAGGGTGGTTCCCAAAGCGATCGATCGATCGATGGGAGTGGGAGGATTGCCATGAGGAGCATCAAGCCGAGAACCGCGATTCCACCAGCCAGTAGCCAACGCATGGTCATGCCACTCTCCATGGCCACGTCACGTTGCCGGACATAACTGCGAACGCTCAAGAGCGAGATCGTGACCAACAGCAACAGAGCGGACGTCAAGTAGACCCACATGCAAACAAAGGCCAAACGTCGTCCGGCCGAGGTTGGGATCAGCAACTGCCCCACCCCAAAAACGGGTACTGCAAGAATCGCAAAGTAGAGGACCCAGACTCCGGGGTTGTGTTTGCGTTTCGATTTCGCGCTCGGGCTTTTGCCATTGCTTCGCTTTAGCAGTCCGAGTGACTGCAGTAGTCCTTCTCCGTGCGCGTCACTTGCGGCATCGACCGAGGTGCAATCGATCGAGTCGATCAAATTGGTCCACTAGCGGTTCTGCAACGTCCCCTGGACAATGATGCATCGTTTGTCGATGAGGATCGATTCAATACCTACATCAAGGTCCGATCCGGAAATCTGGATTACTTCGAAATCCTTCTCGACGAACGACAAGGTACAGGACCGGATCCTGCCACGATCAACCGGGATAATGTCATTCTGACTGAGAATGGCCGCATGCTGCTACCTGGCGTGGATTACGTGTTCGGGTACAGCTTCAACAGCCGTACCATTCGGTTGACACCGCTCGCAGGTTTCTGGCGGCAAGATAGCGTGTACGAGCTCACGCTCATCAACAAGCCCACGCTGCGGATCGTGGCACCTTCGGATGCAACGGGACTCGCAAACGGCCAGACCATCACGGTGACACTCACGGGTGGAGGCACCCGAAGCTTCCCATTGGTTTTGCCACCGACGCCAACGTTCGATCCATTCGCCTTCGCGAATCAGCTTGTCAAGTCGCTGCACGGAATTGCGCCGGGGGTCAAAGCGTACACCTTGGCGGGCGGAGTCGTCTTCGTCGAAGGGATCACCGCAATCTCCGATTTGACATCGCTTCCATTGTCCCCAATTCGAGATTTGGCAAGCAACTTGCTTCAGCCGAATCGTGCGAATTCATTGACCCAGTTTACGATTCTGATGCCCGAGGTCGTTGTGGACTACGGTGATGCCGTTGGTGGAAGCACCTTGCAGGCGGACAATGGGGTTCGCCATGCATTGTATCCATCCGATGCAAGGCAATTGGTATTGGGAGCCTTTGTCGACAGTGACTTCGACGGTGCACCTTCCCTAGCCGCGGATGGAGATGATTTTGATTCCGGTCTCGATCTAGGTACGCTGAGTCCGTTTGTTTCGATCGATCCCAATGGGCCTGCCCAATTGGTGACACGTGCCGTATCCGCAAATACGTTCGGCAAGACATTGACGATTATCGACGCGATCGGTAGTCGCGTAACCTATCAATTCGTGGACGCTACCAATCCACTCACCGATCCTTCGTTTGTTCCAGTCGACCTGACAGGTTTGTCGACCTCGACGCAGGTTGCGTCCGCTCTAAGATCCGCCATTCTAGGTACGATTCTGAACGGCACGGTTACAGATATCCATGCTCAATCAACTGGCAATGTCGTTTCGTTGGGCGGATCATCAGAACACGAGTTCGATTTGTCCGGTGCAGGTTCGGAGATTGAGCGAGTTCTCTCCGGAAGACTTGGCTTGACGATCGATAGTAACCTGACAGGATTGGCTGCAGGACAGGCGCTGTCGATTACCGACGGTTCTGGAAATACGGTTGGCTTCCAGGTTTTGGACACGAACCCAAGTGCTCCGATTACGGCGGTCTTGGCTGGAAACTACGCAGTCCGTGTGGATCTTGCCGTCGCAACATCCTCGGACCTGGCATCAGCGTTGGCGGTTGCCATGAATGCAGCCATTGCCGAT
>JALOQW010000495.1 GCA_025459275.1 Pirellula sp. | reverse complement strand
CAGCCACCAATCGACCTACCATGACTTCACCATCGCCCGGCCAGCTTCCTTCAATGAGTTGGACCGATCGTCGGACGAGCGGCGCTGCCAATGTCACGCCTCGCACCAAACCGAGTCCCGCGTCGCTGCTTTCACTCTTTACACGAGTCCCTGCATACAGCTCGGGTGAGGCATGCGCAAGGCCAAACCGCTTGACTGTTCCGTCCAGGCTCGACGTCAACAACGCAGGGGTTCGAGCTGCGATTGAGGAGTTCTCGATGTTCTCTTCCGAGTTGACCGAATAGATCAACACCACATTCTCATCGCCAGTTGCTGAAAGGGACCGCTCGAGACCACGGATAAATCCCACCACGACGAACACGAGCATCACGACGATGGCCAAAGCCAGTATCGTCAGCATCGTCCGCACGGGACGTCGAGCGAGGTTTCGAACACCGTACTCCCAGGGGAGAAGCATAGACAGCCTTCCGCTTAGGTCCAAAAAGTTTTGAATAGAGACATCCACGTAGCTAGCGATACGAGCTTTCCAATGAAGCTACGTTCAACGTCCGCTGCATCCAATCTCGCAACGGAGTAGGGGAAACTCGGAATCAGTTCGGCTAGAAGCAGCGATTCCAAAGCTCGCCGAGTATCAGACGCAGCTCAGATCTGCCAAGAATGAATAGCGATACGCGCAGCGCGTCCCGTAAGAAGTCGTCCAGATGAACCGAATGAGTTGCATGCGTACAGTCTGGAAGAACAGTTGGGAACGAATGACTCAATCCGATGCCTTAGGATCCAAGATCCAGCAGGCACCGTTTCCGCTACTTCGACAGGATGGACGACAACCGCTCCTTCACAGAGACAATTCCCGCATCCACAATCTCGCTGCAAAGGTTCCGGATCGTTGGGAGCGGGAGTTTCCTCGCAGAGAGAACTGCAATCACATGAAACCCCATTGCAAAGATCATCCGATGAAACATGCAATGGACATGCCATGCATCGAACAGGGCAGGTCAACAAGTTGATGATCAAGGTGATTACTAAAACGAGGGAACGCATCCAATCGAATATAGCTGTCGCAAGGGTTGGATGCAATCTCATCGTCGTATGGAAGCTATGCCAACAGGGAGCGAACCACAACTCGACTTCAAGAAAACTTACGAGGATGAAAACTGTCTCACAGCGTCGGCCCGATGGCCCATGGAGTGAACTCATCATCGCCATAACCGAGCAATTCGCTTTTGGTTTTCTTGCCACTTGCGGTATCGAGAATGGCATCGAACAATCGGGAGCCAGCTTGCTGAATCGACTCGTCTTGCAGAATGGTTCCCATGTTCAGGTCCATGTCATCGGGCATGCGTTCGAACAAGGATGTATTGGTGGCCACTTTAATGCTCGGCGCGGGTTTGCAACCAAAACAGCTTCCACGCCCTGTCGTGAAGACAACTACGTTCGCTCCGCTGGCAACCATTCCGGTGACACACACGGGATCGAATCCTGGTGAGTCCATGATGACCAAGCCTTTGGTCTGAATGGCTTCGGCATATTCGAAAACACCTTGCAGTGCAGTTGAGCCTCCCTTGCTCGCTGCCCCTAGGGATTTTTCCACGATGGTGGTTAATCCACCCGCTTTATTGCCGATCGATGGGTTGTTGTCGATGTCTTCGCCATAGTGGGCTGTGTAGTCTCGCCACCACTGGATTTTGTCGAGTAGTTTTCTGGCAACGGCTTCGGATTGAGCTCGCTTGGTGAACAGTTGTTCTGCACCATACAACTCCGTCGTTTCAGAGAGGATGGCGGTTCCTCCACAGGCAACCACTTGGTCCGCTGCTACTCCGAGTGCAGGATTAGCAGTGATCCCCGAATAGCCATCGGAACCACCACATTTGGTGGCGAGCACCAAGGCGCTGGCCGGAACGGTGGTGCGTTGCAAGGCATTGACTTGAGGGAGCAGTTCTCGCACGAGCTCGACACCGCGGCGAATCGTAGCTCGAGTCCCTCCCATGTCTTGGATTGACAGGACAGGAACATCACGAGCGTGCGTTGCACCATCGGTGGAATGCCATTGCATGCCGGGCAACAGAACCAGCTTTTGATGTTTTTGGAGATGCCCAAGAGTATTTTGTTCGCAACCGAGTCCTATCAAAACATAGGCGGCAATATTGGGATGCTTGGCGATACCACCGAGGACGCGGCTCAGTGTCCGGTGTTTGATCCCTTCGTAAGCCATGCCACAACCACTGTCGTGTTTAAAAGCAACGACACCGTCGACGTTTGGAAAATCACGCAACGCATCAGAGTCAAAATGCTTCGCGACGGCGTTCGATACGTTCGCGGAGCAATTGACCGTGGAGATCACCGCGATGTAGTTGCGAGTACCGACTCCTCCATGGCTGCGCACGAAGCCTTGAAATGTCCGACCTGAAACAGGCTCGGGTGGAGAGGGAGTTTGGCTGGCAAGTTCCGTGTAATCGAGGACATGTTCGCAACGCAGGTTGTGGTCATGAATGTGATCCCCTCGAACGATAGGGTGGCTGGCTACACCGATCGGCCAACCGTATTTGAAGACTTCTTCCCCTGGTTGTCGGGCGGTAATGGCAATCTTGTGTCCAGCAGGAATATCCTGACGCACGACCAGCGGTGCAGATCCAGCGTTGCATTCAATCACTTCGCCGGGAGCGTAACGGCGAAGTGTCACGATGCAATGATCGATCGGGCTCAATTGAATCCAAGACTTGGGCTGCATAGCGTGGGTACAGAGTTCTGTTATGAAGGATGCGGCGATGAGTCCGAGGGTTTCACATTCTCGGTGTTTGACGCAAGGCTTCCAATCGCGGAAACGAGCACAGTGTCATCCGCCGGTTCGACGGTGCGTAGAACCCATTCGATCCGGTCTGAAAGGACATTTCCCCAAATCGCTGGAGTGTGCTGTGAAAGGCGTTCAGCGATCTGATTGACCGTCATGCCGGGCTTCGGCATGATCTGCAATACAGCGCTTTCCATCATGCAATCGTGCCAAAGGCCTGATCCGAAGCGGCACGGTTGGGTCCGCCACGTGACGGTGACCGGAGATTCCACGGTCTCGCATTGCATAGCGATTCGTTTCGCTCGATTCTCAAGGTTCGCCAAGGAGTTGGTCAGGACGGCCCCGTGCTGCGAATGGTATCAGCCAGGACCAAGTGGGTTGCGCGATCCGCCAACATTCCGGACTGTTCCGCATAAGCTCGGATCGATTGAATGATGTCCCGTTTGCCGAGCAAGATCCCGCACTCTGGACCACCCAAGAGATAATGGCCTGGTACGAGGATCAAGTCTGGGCCGCGGTCCCAACGTCGGCTTAAGGCTGGCGATGCCAAACCGATATCCATCAAGTCATGCAAGGAACCGGCGACAGCGACTTCCCCGACACAACATCCAATCTCGTGCGCACGTGCGATGCCGATTCCTACCGACTCGTCGTCGACGCTACTCGTGGCCAAGAGCAGGAGAGAGCTCTTCGATTCCAAAGCTCGATCGAAATCGCCAATGAGGCATTCGGTATTCGTTCCGATTTCGCGTACGGGAACATCGCACGCGCCGACCAAGTCCGGGAGCAACCTGCCGCCGGGCAATGGTCCGCCCGGAATTCGAATGCAATGCTTGCGAGGCAGGATGACTCGATCGATACGATGGCTGTTCTTCAAGCCCTGAATCATCAAATGAATTGCGATACTCAGGCTGGGTGCCACCAGTGCATCTGCGGCTCCCGTGGTGCCCGTCAGGAGGGCACGGCAGTTTCCTTCCGCATCACAATCTTCTGTCGTGCTCGTATGGATCAAATGAAGGAGCGCTGCGGAATCCGGAGTCCACTTGGGAGCGGTCCAGCGTCCGCTGAACCATTCGCCGGTGGCGTTGATGCCAGGTGTCAGGAGTTTTCCATGTTGATTGGACCACGGTTCGGTGGCTGCATCGACCCATCGCCCGGCTTGACGTACGAGTTCCTGCAGGCTGGACAACGACGGGACCTCGCGAATGCCAAGTTTCTGGGCCGCTTCGCGAAGCGCGTGTGTCAGTACGGGTTGGTTGACCCATTGCGTAAGCTGCTTGATCGCTTCCGTAGGGCCGAAACCGCGGAATGGAGGAATCTGCATGGCTAACCTCGGCCTGTAAGCCGCCATCGGCTTCGAAAGAGAACGGTAGTGATGGAAACCAACAGTACAGTCCCCAGCGTCGTTACACCAAAGTAGGCCCCGACCAAGAGCCAGGAGCCGATCTTGGCTCGCGCCGTGCTGGTACCCGACTGAACCGCAGTCATCGGAACGCTATCTGCGGCCATCAACGGACTGGTGATCCCCATGAATCGCAAATGTTCAACGTTCGTATCCGGCGGGGCAAAGTTCCAGAACAGAAAATAGAGAGCGATTGGCAAACAATAGAGAACCAGAAGCGTGACGTAGCATGTCATCAAGGCAACACTCGTTCGTCGTACGAGCGTCGAGATAAAGAGGGACAGTACCGAATTGAATACACTGGCCACGATGCATATCCCGAAATAGGCCAGCATCGCTTTCCAGTTTCTGGACAACTCCGGATTGATGCAGGACAGGAGCATGGGGAACATCAAGAATGCCGTCAGCACGAAGGAGACGCGAAATCCCGCGATCAGCTTGCCCCACAACATCTGCGTCGACGAAATCGTTGTTGTCAGCAGCAGATCCAACGTTTGTCGCTCGCGTTCGCCGGTGATGCTCCCAGCATTGAAGACAGGAGCCGTCAACAGGTTGAAGACAAGCACGTAGCTAACGTAGTACGACGCAAGATTCGGAAACAAGAACAAGAGAATCGCCATGAGCGGGATAGCCAGAACCATGCTCAATTGGATGACCAACCGGAGCATCAACGTCCCTTGGCTGAAGAGCTCGGCATGCATCTCCTTGTCGTAAACGGGATTGGCCGCGTCGTCCATGAGGGTCTTGCGACGCGGTGGAGCGAACAGGTTGTCTGGGAATTGGTCTCGCTGGATCACCAAGCCCACCGCTTCTCGCTGTTCACGCTCCAGATCGACCACCTCGTTTCCTTGGCTTCCGATATCGGGCGGATAGAGTAAACGCCGAGCGGTCACCGACAACAGAACCGATCCGAGCAGCAGACATGCGAGAGGAACAACCGTGACTGTCATCATGAGTCGCAGATCCCCACGTGTCGAAAGCGCGAGCCACGCAAAGACTCCGATGATCAATATGGGCAGGATCAAAACGTAGCTGACCACCAACGACGACGAAGTTCGCTTGAAGTAACTGGAGCAGAAGACGCTAATCGAGCCGAACAAGAAAATGGCGAACACGAGGCCCATGTAGGCGGCCAATAACTCGTAGATCGACACACCTCCCAACGGCAGGCACAACATGATGATGGGGAGTGAACCCAAGATCAGCACCACCAGGTGCGTTAACGCTGCGATCAATTTCCCCGACACGATCACCCATGGTCGCAGGGGACTGGCCAAGAGCATTTCATAGGTCTTCCGTTCCTTTTCACCCGTGATCGACCCTGCGGTGAAGCTCGGGGCCATGAGGGATGCGATGGCGAATTGGCCTACGAAGAAAAAATTAACAAGGTTCTGCGCCGAGGCTTGCTCGCGACTCAAGTCGATCTTGGCATCGCGTGGATAGGCGATCAACACGACCGCCGCTAACGCGATTTGATACACTAACATCAAGACGAAAGCGCGCGGCGCTCGGAGATTCGTCAAGAGTTCGCGTTGCAGAACTGGGTTGTCGACCAGAATCATAAATGAGCCAATCGTGGTCCCGGCATTATCACGTCTATCGATCAACCCATTCTACAGGCTGTGGCTCGATTTGCTCAGCGTAGGGGGAGCCACAATCCTTGCGACCACTTCCTTCCAATCGGCTGACGATTCGGACGCTCATGTCGTGATCGCAGACGATCTGGCAACTCAAGCGAACACCGGTGACTCCGCGAGCCGCGAGTATGTCTCGCTCAGCAGTGGTCATGCGAGGCGGCTCTCCATCCAGGAATTCCACTCGGCACGTTGTGCATCGTGCTTTTCCGCCGCAGGCGTGCAACTGGTCCGTGCCTGCCTCCTCTCGCAGAGCAGCGATGAGCCGTTTTCCTTGGGGGACTTCGAATTCGCCGAGGTTTTCAACAGTCAGCTTTGGCATGTTCTCTTTCTAAATCGTTTGGGAA
>JALOQW010000136.1 GCA_025459275.1 Pirellula sp. | reverse complement strand
GATCGGGCATCGCAGGTTTGGCTTCGGCGGCTGCTTTCGCAGCATCGCGCGCCACCAACTCTTTTTGCAGTTCTTCCTCAGGCTTGCAGCCAATCATGGTCAAAATCGCGGCGAGCATCATCACATTGAAAATAGATCGCATGTTCACTTCACCCTCTGGGCAGAGGCATCTCGCAGAATGTTTCGTAAGTTCGGTTTTTCCTGACGCTTACTGGATCATAACGCATCGTTGCATCATTAGCGAGCAAATCGAATCGTCGGTCGAGCTCAACGATCATCACCAATGTAGTGGATCTTGCCAAAGATCCTTGAGCACCGTGTAGTGGATCTCGCCAGAGATCCTTGAGCACTGGGAAGTTTGGCAACTTCCACTACTTTTTTTGAACGGGAACACGATCAGGGAAGGATCGCATGGACTTGGATTTGGTATCCGAGTTCATCAAGTGCTTGGATTTGGCCGAGCAACAGCCGGCGACCGGGAGTCGCGGTTTCTTCACGCTCTGCAAACACTGCCGAGAGTACGGGATCTGCGACCCAGTGCACGGGCCACGCATCGATGCTAAGTCTTGGCTCCGTTTGCAATTCCAATGCCAACGCTTCGGTCTCGCGGGGCATCCATTCGATCGATTCTGCAGACCAAACCAAGAAGTTACCCTGGCGGGGTGTCTGTATCCCATCGATTGCTCCCGACGCCGCATCGGTAAGCGTTTCGATAAACCATGGCTCACCGAGCAAGTCCTCCAGTTGCCGGGCACTCGCACGACTCAACACGAAGTCGCGTGGCTTGACTTCGGACCACTTCTCTGCGAAGCGATTGATCTCGCGAATGATTCGTAACTGCACTTCAGACCATGGTTCATCGGTTTGATGTTCCCATGCATCACGCAACGATTGAATGCGCTGAAGGGGATCGATTGGATCGGTTGATTCGTCTTGCGAAGGTTGCGATTCCGCTCGCGAACCCAGTTTCCCAAGATCACGCGAATCGTTCACTGCAGCTGGCTTCATAGGGGGGCGTCGATATCCTTTGCCTTGCAGGTGTTCGGGTACGATCCAAGGAACATACCTGGCGACGGTTGGTCCCGCATTCCCCAAATCGCGTCCGAATCCATACCACAAGATAGCCAGTGCGATGGGAATGGCGGACAGGCCACCAAGAATCGGTGGGAGCAACTTTCCGATCGGCGAGCTGGGTTTCTGGCGGGGTCGCGCCGGGATCGCGATTTCTTTCCAGGGCTGGATGTCGAGTTCCCCGGGGGCGAGTTCTTCGGGACTGGCGATCGCAGGAAACTCCAAGAGTTCCTCTTCGGTTTCCGACTCCCGTTCCGGCTCGGCGTCCCGATTGCAGATCATCCAATCAGCCCCGCACCAGGGGCAAGACGTCGACTCCATATCAGCGTCGTCGATCTGGTATCGATGCGAACAGCAGGGGCAATCGACGAAAAAACGCATGAAACAACCTGATACAAGTCCAACCGGAAGGGGATCAGCTTCCACTAAGTAAGAGGATAGCTGCTAAAATTGGACTCATCCGGTGTGGAATTCTCGGTTCGTGAGCACCTTTTAGAAAATGATGTCGGTTTCTCCCCTACAATCCTGGGCAGACAGTCTGCCCGACCCGATCCCAATCGAGGTGTCGACCGATTCGTCGCGAGACGGGGAAATTCGAGCCTTGCTTCAAGAAGCTCCAGCGCTGTGCGACACTCCTTTGGCAGCACTCATGTGGTTGCGAATCGGTCGTTTTGAACCAGCACACTCCATCGTTCAGGATGCGAGCCGGGGACTCCCAGCGTACATTCACGGGATGTTGCACCGCCTCGAAGGGGATTACTGGAACGCAAACTACTGGTTTCGCCAGACCCGGGACCAGGAGCTTCTCGCGTCGATCCAACGGTATATGACTGAACATCGTGCGTCAGCCCCTTGGGGAGTGGATTTTCAACCCTCCGAGTTCACGCAGGCGGTGGAGTCCCTGATGAACCCTCGCCGTCCTGTCCATGCCGGATCGCTTGACGAATTGCAGCAAGTCGCCATGCTCGAGTGGCGAGCCGTCTGGGAGACGGCCATGAAATCGGTATTCTTTACACCCCATGACCACTGAATCCCCAAAGCTCCATTGCCCCACTTGCCATCGGCCATTTGTTCCAGATCTGGGCTCGGCGCACATGCCGTTCTGCTCGGTCCGTTGCAAAATGGCGGATCTCAATCGTTGGTTCGACGAAGATATCGGTTTGCCGGTTCACGCCTCGACCGATGACGAAGAGGACGAAGGACCGGAACCACCACCGCCGCAGCGGCGCGAGTGGAACTTTGACTGAGTTGAACTTTGATTGAGTAACGGACGGAAACACTCCAAAGTTGATTGGAACAACAAGCATCATGACGGACAACTTTGCCAATAGCGCTGAGGTACCTCGCGTTTCGATCGATTGGTATCGATCGACTCCTTGGTGGCGGCTGGTCAGCCACTCGCTCGCGATCTCGTGGCGTGCATCCCATCTACTGTTCTGTGCGGCGGGATTGCTGCTGACATGGATGTTGACCTCCCTTTCGTTTTGGCTTTTTCAGCCGGAACAAATCGATGCACCGGAGCGTTGGTTGGAACCGGCCCGCAACATTCCAGCCTTGGTCCCTTTTGACCGCGAGCTACCACAGGTGATTGCCGCGATGTGGGATGAAGATCAGGTCCGGACCTCGCAGCCGTGGTTCCCGAGCGCACCCGATTCCTTTTTGCAGGTCTGGCGCAGGTATCTCTCATACCCTTATCAAGCGCTGGAGTCACTGACTCTCCGCAGGGGGGCCTATCTCCTGTTCAATACGCTCGTTTTGATCACTGTCTGGTCGTTCGTAGGCGGATGCTTGGCGAGACGTTCGATCCAAGAATTTGGGACTCGGATCACGGCTCCCTGGACAGATACGATTTCGATGGTTTCGAAGCGATGGGTGTCGATCGCTTGGGCAACCGCTATGCCCGTGGCCTTTATCTTTCTGTGCTGTTTGATCCCTTGGATTCTGGGTTGGCTATCGAACATTCCGGCCATTGGGCCATGGTTGGCGGGATTGCTGATGATCCCGTTTGCGTTTTTGTCGCTGGGGCTGGGTTGGTGTGCTGCAATAAGCGTATTTGGTTTTCCGTTGGCGGTATCAGCCATCGTCTGCGAAAAGAAAGCCGACGCGTTTGATGGCGTATCGCGAGCTGCGGCATATACATTCCAGAAGCCTGTAACCCTCATTCTCGCCGTCACGGCAGCCGAATGGATTGGGCATTTGGCAGGCAGCTTGGTGTCCATTGCCGTCAACACGGGTTTTCTGGCAATCGCTCGCGCGTTCGAACTCGGCTCGTCTCAAGGTCTGGCCTCGCAGGGGACCTGGTGGGATGGTCTGTTCACAGGGTTTGTCCCCGCTATCGTTACGGCCTTCGGTTTCAGCTTCTTTTGGACGGCTTCTTCGGCGATCTACCTAGTGTTGAGACGCGAAGTCGACCGAGCGGAGTTCGACCTGATTGATATGGACGCCCCCGGATTACCCAAACCACTTTCACCATTACCTCCGCCGACCGAGCCAGTAGCAGAGCTGGAGTCAAAAGAGTAACGGTTCGTTCTGGACTATGAACAAATTTGTTGAATGACGCGTAAAGAATCGGTATACAATAGGACCGTGTTCGAGGACGCTGTTCTTTTCCGTCGATAGCCAAACATGCTTGCCTCAGTCTCGCCACTTACTTCCAACGCATTGCTTCGGCTATTAAGCCTTGGCTTTTTGTTGGTTTGTGCCATGGGATGGGCTTCCACCACAGCCCGCGCAGGCTGTGGGTATGGGCATACGCAGTACGGCCAGACAGGAACCTTTGCAGCGGAAGCAAGGCCTGGCGAATTGCCCCTGAAGCTGTATATCCAATACGCCAACGGAACGATTTCCTTTTCCATGACGCCGCCTGCGGCACCGTGCGATGGAGTCTCCTGCAATTCCAACCCGAAGATGCGTCCGGTTGGGCTGCTGCCCTGGACCTTCCGATTCTCCGAATCGACGAATTTGAGAAATATTCCGACCTTCGTTTGGGGGATGAGCATGGAACGTGGCCGCATGGCCTATCCCGTCTCGTCGTATGCACCTCGCGGCGGGCTACAACCGCCCGAACACCCTCCCAGGTCCGTTCTTGCGTAAAAACGCATGGCTTTCTGCCGTTTTCTGCGATGCTTGGCTGGCATCGCAGGGCTGTTTTTCTACTGCCGTTGTAGATTCCCTCGTTGAAGGAGTCTGCTTGGCTCACGTGATCCCAAGGCTCACTCGTCGCAAAATTGGACGTCATGAATTCGCAAGACCCAACCTCTCCCGCCGTTTCCGATAAAGCCGTTCCCGATAAATTCGCGCACTTGCTCGAAGGCAAGCCTGCCAAGCCCAACCTCACGGTGACGCCGCGTACGCGCGTGCTGTTGACCATCGTGCTGACGTTGTTTTCGCTTCTGCTGGCAAACGGGCTCTACTTGTCAGGGGTGACATTCTCCGAGTTTTGGTTCCAGCGATCCTTTCAGGATCTGTTCTATCATTACATGTTTTTGGCCCACCTCGTGTTGGGGCTGTTGTTCGTTTTGCCATTCCTCGCGTTTGGTTTCTACCACTGGCGTGCGTCCTACAAACGACGGAATCGGCGCGCGGTCCGTATTGGTTACGCCCTGTTGGCTTCTGGGATCATCGTCCTTGTCAGCGGTGTCTTGCTGATCAAGCTCGGGAATTTCGAATTCATGCGAGGAGAGATCGCAAAGAAGGTCATTTATTGGGCTCATATCGTTACGCCGCTGGCTGCCATGTGGCTGTATTGGTTGCATCGACTGGTCGGTCCCAAGATTCGATGGGTGATTGCGAAACGAGTGGCGTTGGCAACCGCTGTGTTTGTTGGGCTCATGCTCATTGCCCAAACCCAGGATCCGCGCAAGTGGAATCGTCGAGCTCCAGCGGACGGACAAAAGTACTTTGAGAATTCCTTAGCCAGCACGCGAGACGGTGGCTTCATCCCTCAGCACGTGCTGATGAATGATGAGTATTGCCGCGATTGCCATCAGGAGATTTACAACGACTGGTTTCACAGCGCCCACCACTTCAGCTCCTTCAACAACCCCGCCTACTTGTATGCAGTTCGTGAGACTCGGAAGGTCTCGATGGAACGGGACGGCAATGTCCACGCCGCTCGCTTTTGTGCGGGCTGTCATGATCCCGTTCCCTTTTTCAGTGGCGCTTTTGACAATCCCCATTACGACGACGTCAATGATCCTACCAGTCAGGTCGGTATTACCTGTACGGTATGCCATGCCATCACCGAGGTCGAATCCACTCGTGGCAACGGCGACTACATCATCGAAGAACCTCAACATTATCCGTTCGCATACAGCAAGAATCCTATCTTGAAGCAGATCAACAACCTGCTCGTCAAAGCCAAACCCGCATTTCACAAAGCCGAGATGCTCAAGCCGGTTCACAAGTCCGCGGAGTTCTGTAGCACATGCCACAAAGTCCACCTGCCTTATAACTTAACCAAGTACAAGGAATGGGTCCGTGGTCAGAATCATTACGATTCCTATTTGCTCAGCGGAGTAGCCGGACATGGAGCCCGCAGCTTCTACTACCCTCAAACTGCCGAGACCGATTGCAATGGTTGCCATATGCCGTACCGTGAAGCGGAGGACTTTGCAGCCAAGCCCCATCCAGAAACAGGGAAACGTGTTGTTCACAATCACTTCTTCCCTGGCGCCAATACGGCGCTCCCTTACTGGCGCGGTGATGACGCGACTGTCGAGATGGCTCGTTCGATCCTTACCGGATGCGCCCGCGTCGACATCTTCGGTATCCGAAAGGAAGGGACGATTGACGGAGAACTCGTGGCGCCGCTCCGGCCTGAGGTTCCAGCCGTAGAAGCAGGTGCTTCCTACTTGCTGGAAGCAGTCATCCGAACATTGAAGGTCGGTCACCATCTGACACAAGGAACGGTCGACTCCAACGAACTCTGGTTGGAAGTCCGCGCTCAGTCGGGTGATCGCGTGATTGGCATTAGTGGCGGCCGAACGCCTGACGGGGCTGTCGACGAATGGTCCCACTTCGTCAACAACTTCGTGATCGATCGGTACGGCAATCGAATCGCTCGCCGCAACGCGCAAGATATCTTCATCGCTCTTTATGATCACCAGATTCCACCTGGTGCCGGACAGACGGCTCACTATCGATTGGACATTCCGGACGATATCGATCAACCACTGGAGGTTACAGTCAAACTGAATTACCGCAAGTTCGACCGCGAGTACATCGACTTCATGGACAAAGCCTATCGTGAAGGAGACATCGACTTCAAGAATCGCAACTCCGGAGCCAACGATCTGCCCATTACGGTCATTGCCGAAGATCGGATCGTTTTTCCCGTCATCAAGCGAGACGGAACGCGAGTCGACGCGACGGAAACTGGCAAACCACCGATCGAACCGACGTGGCAACGCTGGAACGATTATGGTATTGGCCTTCTCCTCAACGGGACGTCTCAATTGAAGCAAGCTGCGGAAGCATTTGCAGAGGTCGAAAAACTCAATCGATACGATGGGCCTCTTAATTTGGCGCGGGTTTTGTTCGCAGAAGGAAACCTGGATGGCGCGACCGCGGCGCTCGAACGTGCTGCGAGAATGGATCCTCCGCCTCCTCAGTGGACCATGTCCTGGCTCAGCGGCGAAGTGGCGCGCCAGCAAGGACAATTCGACGTCGCGGCCCAAAACTTCTATTCCGTTCTCTACGACGTCACCGAAGAGCGGACCAAGCGCAAGTTTGATTTTTCACTCGACTACTTCGTTCGAAATCAGTTGGGAGCAACCTATCTGGATCTGGCATTGGCTGCTGAGAGCCGTGACGACCAGAACGAGTATGATGAATATTTGAGTGCAGCTCGCTCGGAGTTCCAAAAGGTTCTGCAACTGGACAGCGAGAATCTCATGGCTCACGCCAATCTGACAACGATCTATGAACGACTCGGGGATACGGCAAAAGCAGAGGAACATCGACTGGCAAACTTGAAGTACAAGCTCGACGACAATGCGAGCAACCTGGCCAGACGCCCCGCGCGACAGAAGTATCCGGCTGCAAACAAAGCAGCAGAGGCCCTGGTCATCTACAGCTTGCAGCGAGCCGGCGCCCCGGGCTTGCCCGCAGAAGCGGCGCGAGAACATGCAGCCCACGCGAACGCCTCTCCCACAAACGCCTCTCCTGCGAACGCAACCGATGAGCCTATCACGGTCTCGTCAGTCGAGTTCGGCGGACAGTGATTCGCCGTTTGTCTCTTTCCCTCTCCCCTACACGAACTCCTTTCCATGGCCAAGAAAAAGCAGCAATCTCAGGTCGCGTCTCCTGAACCCGAAGACGACTCCATTATTGGTCGCATGTTTTGGCGTTCGCTGGGTGTGATTGCAGTCATCGGCGGGCTCGGGTTGGTGGGTTATGCCTTGACACGCAAGCCTCAAGAAAAGACCGAAGAGAAAAAGACGGTTACCGCACTCCCGCAAGAGCGAAAGGCGGTTACGCAATCGGTTCCTGAAATTCGGTTTACCGATATCACCAAAGAAGCGGGAATCGATTTCACGCATTACAACGGGAAGCGAGGAGAGCGACTCCTGCCTGAAACGATGGGTGGTGGTGGTGGCTTCTTCGATTACGACAACGACGGCGATCAAGACATCCTCTTGGTCAACTCGTGCGACTGGCCTTGGGCAAGCCGCGATCCCGGCACACCCGCGCCCACCATGCATCTGTATCAAAACGACGGAAACGGAAAGTATACAGATGCGACCAAGGAAGCTGGACTGGATGCAACGTTCTACGGCATGGGGCCATCGTTTGGTGATTTCGACAACGACGGTTGGGTCGACCTATTCATCACCGCAGTTGGCCTGAACCACTTGTTTCGAAATGACCATGGAAAATTCGTCGAGGTTACCGAAGCCATGGGTGTGGGAGGAGTCCCCACTCAGTGGAGTTGCCCATCCATGTGGTTTGATTATGACCGAGATGGCAAACTCGATTTGATCGTTGGTAACTATGTCTCGTGGAGTCGTGATACAGATCTATCGTTGGCTTCCACTCTCGTAGGTATGGAGCGATCCTACGGCCAGCCCACCAATTTCGATGGCGTGCACATGTATCTCTATCACAACGATGGAGATCGCTTCACCGAGGTCGGCGAAAAAGCCGGACTGCATGTCCTGAATGCTGCCACCCGGATCCCAGAGGCAAAGTCGCTCGGGTTGGTCCTAGTGGACGCCAATCACGACGGCTGGCCCGACGTTTGCGTAGCGAACGACACTGTCAAGAACTACTTGTTCATCAACAGGCAAGACGGGACGTTCGAAGATCAAGCAATCGGCATGGGGGTAGCCTTGTCTCGCGATGGTAGCGCTACGGGTGCCATGGGGATCGATTGCGGAAACTACCGGAATGACGATTGCTGCGGAATCGTGATCGGGAACTTTGCAAACGAACAGAGTAGCCTTTATCTGAGCGATGGCATGAAGCCGAGTTTTACGGACGTCGCTCCGACGACAGGCTTCGGCCCGCAGACCCGATTGCGATTGACGTTTGGGGTTTTCTTCGCAGACATGGATCTCGATGGCCGACAGGATATCGTCTGTGCGAATGGCCATCTTGAACCTGAGATTCAAAAGGTCTATCCCACACAACAGTATGAGCAACCGCCGCAGTTATTCTGGAACGCGGGCAAGAAACAGCCAACTCAGTTGGTATCGCTTACGGAAGATCGCACGGGTCCTGATTTTCAGAAGCCCTTGGTGGGTCGCGCAGCCACGTATGCTGATATCGACGGGGACGGCGATCTCGATCTCCTGCTCGTTGCCAATGGCGGCGCGCCGAGACTCCTTAGGAACGACATTAACAACAAACATCACTGGCTGCGCGTGAAGCTCAATGATCGGACAAAGACCGGAGCGATCGGAGCAACGATCACGATTCCACTACCGAATGGAGAGAATCTTCTTCGCATCGTTTCACCGACCCGGAGTTATTTGTCTCAGACCGAATTGATTGCAACCTTTGGTCTCGGAACTCACGAACCGAAGGAAATGAAGATCACTTGGCCAGATGGAACGAAGCAAACCGTGGCCATCGAAAGATTGGACCAACTCATGGTGATTGATCAACCTGAGTAAATGAATATGTTCTGAATACTCAGCACCGGCTCTGCACGTCAGAGGCGAGTGCGGGGTGTTAACCCCATGATTCGTCGTGCGAATGCCGAGTAAATATGACTCGAGAAACAGTGGGTTCACTCCCACCGCTCGCCTGGCAATGTCCTTAGCCATTTGTCGTAATGTGCCCAAACGGGGCCGGGGTAGAGGGACCGGCGGGCTTGCGCCCTTCCGCTCGGATTGAGGCGGGGTCGATTCGCTGCACTAGAACAGATGAAGTTGGCGGTATGGACTCTCTCGTAGAGAAATCGAGCCTGCGTCGCTAGGACCGTGTGCGACCAGCCAGTTTAGGATCTTGCCTGCCAACGCTCGGCCACTTTCCAGCGATCCTTCGATGCCTGATCGGGCAAACCAATCTCCGCATGCACCAAGGCGAGTGTTTGCGTCCCAGAAACAGGTCTCACGAAGTGACGATGCCGATTGGGCATAACGCCATCGGTGAGCTGATGCTTGCACGATTGCAGGTGGCTTGAGGAGCGAAGACAGAGCCAATTCTTGCATGATACGTGCCTCCACCTGCGCAGGCGATTCCTCAAGGTATCGTTGGGTCCATGCTGGGTCCATTTGAATCACCCAAGTATCGGGTTGGGATCGTCGCCCCGGCTTGCTCGATTCCCGTCCAAGCCAAGCAAACGGTCCATCGTGAGATCGCGCTCCATCGAACGGGACGTCCCAACGATTCTGGAACGAGACCATCAGTGTCCAACAAGGGGAATGAGAT
>JALOQW010000135.1 GCA_025459275.1 Pirellula sp. | reverse complement strand
ACCATCTCCCAAGAACACCAGCCGATGCTCGGGCAGTTCTTCAAGCAGTCGCTGGGCATGGCTCATCAATCCGTCGATTCCTTTTTGCTTTACCAAGCGACCAACAAACAGAAGGATTCGATCGGTCGTTGAAAATCGGGGATCCGAAGTCAAAGACTCGTCTTCTCTCAGAGTAATGCCATTCGGAATGACCACAAGCTTCGACAGCGGCGCTCCCTCAACACGATGGCACCAGTCCGCCACATCCTGACTGACACAGATGATTTTCTTGCTCCGTTGGATCCAGCCTCTAGATAGCCACGCCCGCCATTGCCTGGGCTCCTTGACCCGAACTCCTGCGAAGAAGGGGACCAACAGTTGCGGATAGACCGAGCCACCCATCCAGTTCGCGTGCCAGAGGAACCCCTGCGCAACGTCCGGGACACGAGTGGAGACCAATGCCATCAATCGCTTGCGTACCGTCCATGGTGGGGTGCGACGCGTGGCGTTCAAGAAATGGACGGGAATCTTCTCGGATTCCAAACGAGCCACAAGGGCCGCCTTCCCAGCGCTAGGCCGTGGACCTAGCGAAATAACACGCACTCCGACCTTGCGTCGATGGAGGAACTCCGCCAGGGCCGCGCAGCATCGCTCGGCCCCACCGGGTTCCAGCTCCGTGATTAGCAGATCGACGTTCATGAAAGGATGGGAATGAGGGGCTCAACGGAATTCGTGTTGTGCCCATCTTACAAAACTTGGTAAGACTGCTGACAGCCTCGGCACGGATTCGCCGGGCGACCATGAAAGGATTGGCAGGATGCCAACTCAAGACGCCAAGACGCTGGACCGATGCGTCACCGACCCTGCGTTCGCAGCACAACACTGGGCATTTCTGCTCGAAAAGGTTGCGAGCCAGAACGAAACGGAACTGGAACAGGCTACCGAAGCTCTAGAGAACTGCGCGTCTTTGGATGATGCAGCACTCGAAGAACTCGGCAAACGGCTGGTTACGCCTCCGACCACGCTGGGGCCTCAACGCATTTATTGGATCTGCACCTTGTTGGGGCGAGGCGGTGAATCGTCCAACCCTTTCCAAGAGTGCGTCGCAAAGATTGCCTGCGACCCGCAGGTCGAACTCCATGCCAGGGAGCGGGCTGCCTGGTGCTTGGGCGAGATCGGAAATCTTCAACCGAACATTCGATCGATGCTCCAGTCGCAGCTGCCTTCGGCTCCTGAACGCATGCATCGATTGCTCCAGGTTGCCATCGGAGTCGCAGGCTGGATGCTCCTCGCATGCCTCTTCGTCGGTTGCGATATCGATCCCAAGGAACTGAAGGATGCGGTCCAAACAGGCGCCAAGAAACTGGCTGAACGAAGCGCGAGCAACGCCGCTCCGACCGATACGGCCTCCTCGTTTTCCTCTTCCTCGGCATCTCCAATGCCACCGGGGCAACTCGTTTCAACCGGCATCGGACCAACCAACAACAGTGCCATTCCCCAAAGAACGGCACAAACGATCCTCATCGCCAGTTTTAACATCCAGACGTTTGGTGAGAAGAAGTTAGCCAATCGCCCCATGGCCGAACGGATCGCTGCCATCATTCGCTTGTTTGATGTGGTAGGAATCCAAGAAGTCCGCGCGACCGATCAAACCGTCATCCCGCGTTTGCTGCAGATCATTAATGCGCAAGGAGCTAGATACGATTATATTCTTGGGCCTCGACTTGGGCGCACCAGTTCCAAGGAGCAGTATTGCTATATCTACGACACGAACCGGCTCCTTTCGAGCCCTCAGGCTTCGTACACCGTCGAAGACAACGCGGATCTCTTGCATCGCGAACCGCTCGTAGGTCGCTTCGTCACTCGAGTACCACAGGGATACCCCCCCTTCACGTTCTCGCTCATGAACATGCACACCGATCCTGACGAAGTCAAATTGGAAATGCCCGTAATGCACACGGTCCTACGCGGAGTGCGGGAGTACGAATGGGCCACCGCCAGCGAAGATGACGTGCTAATGATGGGCGATCTCAACTGCGAACCAGCTAAGTTCGGCCCTTTAGCCCAAGTGCCGGGCATTTTCTGGATCATCCAGAACCAACCGACCAACACGCGCAAAACGAAGATTTACGACAACATCATCTTCGATGGCGGGCTTACCTCAGAGTACACCGGTCGAGGAGGGGTCCTCGATTTCGCGGAATGGTTCGGCATCTCCATGGACGAAGCCCTGACCATCTCTGACCACATGCCAATCTGGGGCGAATTCACCATCCTAGAACAACCTCGTCCAGGAAGCCCTGCCGTTGCGAACCAGCCGACCAACAAAGTGCCCTTTAGGTAGATTCCGCCCAACCGTTAAACCCAATACCGTTCAACGAATTGGAAGTGGCGTAGGCATCCTGCCTGCGATTGCACTAAACGTTACGCAAGCTAAATCGCATAGCAATACATACTGACAGGCTGGAAGCCTATCCCACGTTTCATGGAACGGCATTGCACTTAAGCCAGCGTTCGCGACGTCTGTAACATGCGCAGAGCGGCATAGGCTGGTTCCCAGTCGGGATACAACCGCACCGACTCATAGAAACACTCGCGTGCAGCCGCGTCCAAACTCTGATGCCAGTAACACTGCCCCAAGGCTACGCAAGCGCGATAACAGAATGGATCAATCGCAAGCGTTTTCTTGCAGTCTTCGATCGCAAGCTCCAATTGAACATTGCAAAACCGGACCCAGGCTCGAAGCAAGAACGCGTCCGATCGCAACTCGGTTTCCTCAACCAATTGGTCGGCAAGGGCGCAAGCACTGGGCAAATCCGAGCATGCCAATAGATCTTCGACCTTCTCGGCACAGCGTCGATGCCAAGGACTTTGTGTTCGACACAGAATGCTCCGTCGAGCCTCATCGGCTGCGGATCGAACGCCCCGGACAGGATCTCGCAACAATCGCCCCAAAATTTCATGGTGCGGCTCGTGACCAATCAATCCCAAGCCCCACGCTGCCGACATGCGGACCTGATCTTGCGTAGATGAAAGCAAGCGGGTCAAGGTCACAGGTGAATACCAGGATGCCACCCGGATGGCGGCGAGGGGAAGTGATCCGCCTTGCTCACTCATGCAAGCATTGAAAAATTCCACTAGCTTTGGCAACCGAAGGCTCATGGTTTTCTCAATAGGCCGAAAGGGGAGGTACAATCCAAGGGACCACTTGTCCTGTTCACTGTAGTTGGGAAGAACCCCGTCCGCAATCGCCTGGATGAAATCACAAATTTCTCACGAGTATGCAATTGACATCCGCACTCTTTGCAAGTCCGATCCGCTTCGCGATGACCATGGCTTATGGCTTCATCTCGATCACGATCGGATCCGTAGGCGCTGCTCAAGATCTGCATCCTTACCGAACGCCATCATCGATTGCACTAGCGACTTCCCTCCAAAGACCCATCCCTCCATCCGCTGATCAACAGCCTGTGTTGGAGTGGATCGCACAGTGCAAAGCCGCCTTCTCGGTCCCTGTTGTTTTGGACCGTCGATTGCCCAGCGATCGTGTCATTGCGATCTCCGACAAGGTGCGCACTCTCGATGAGGCAATTCAAGAGATCGCGATCCAAATGCACGCTGAAGTCGCCGTGCTTGAGGGGACAATCGTGATCGTTCCCACAGGATACGCTGCAAGACTGGAATCTACCTACTGGTCACTTGCCTCCAGTGACATTCCGCCGAAATGGTTACGGCAAGAGAAAGTTGTCATCGCATGGGAGGAAGGAGCTCATTCTCGCGATGTCCTGCAACAGTTTCTTGTGCGCTACCCGATCCGTGGGTTGCAAATCGAAAACATCGAGCACGATGTATGGGGGGCTGCATCTTGGGAGCAGACAACTCCCCTTGTCGTAGCAATTACGTTGCTGAGCAGCTTCGACCTGCGTCCAGTTCCTGCAGAGAGTGACGTGGCTGTATCACCTATCGACCTGAACGCGTTACCTGAAGTGTTTGTTTGGGAATACGGGGATGAGATAACGCGTCTTGGCAAAGAGCGCTGGCTGGCATGGCGCAGCCGATGGAGTGACGTCGAACTCAAGCGATCGGAACGCAATGGGAAAACGTTTTGGGCGATTCGCGCTCCGGCGACTGCCCACCGAGAATTGGTTCAACCTCTAGCTCCACCCCCAAAGATCACGGCTCCCTCCGACCGGTCTACATCCCGTTTTACCGGCCGGTTCCGAGGTGAATTGCAAGTGATCTTAACGAACTTGGCCAAACAACGACAGCTTGAACTGGAATTGCCGGACCTGCCCTCCAAAACCCTCCGGAAGGAAATGGACGTGGCTTTCGAACAGGCAACGTTCGAGGAACTACTGAATCAAATCGGAGCTGAATCCGGTTTGACTATTCGCTTGGAAGGAAAACGATTGAAAGTTACCGTTCCTTGAGCTTTGCTCGAGTCGCATCCAAGTCGCTGCGCGAGCGTTCCGGTTCAATCCGACTTGTATCTCTGTTACACTACTGAGGAATAAGGGATCCAACACACACAGCCCTCTGCTGATTACGATCTCGAAGAATATCGAAGCATGCTGCATCGCAGGTTGAAATCATGGTTGTCCGAGTCGTATCCATCGATGACAGCGAGCTATGCTTGCTCGGAATCCAGCAAGCAATCGAAGCCTCGGAACTTTCATGGGTTCGAGGGATAGGTTCCCTTCAAGAGCTTCGATCGCTTGTCGATTCGCAACCGTTCGACATCTTGATTTCTGAATTGCGAATCGACAGCGACGATATGTTGGAATACTGGCAACTGCATCCGGAACTTCACGACAAATGCAAGTTGATTCTTTTCACCTACAACGAGAACGTGACCCATTTCGCCCGTGCAGCGGCTTGTGGAGTCTGGGATTTTGTCAGCAAGAGAGGACCGATTCATCGTTTGATTCGCGCTTGTCAATCTGCGGCTGATCATGTGAAGCCCACTGACTCGATTCTGAATGTCGCTCGACAATACATGCACAGCGACCATTCCTTCACGACGTCCGAAACCCATCCGTTGACCCGAAGGGAACG
Source organism: Pirellula sp. (assembly GCA_025459275.1). Classification (GTDB taxonomy): domain Bacteria; phylum Planctomycetota; class Planctomycetia; order Pirellulales; family Pirellulaceae; genus JBKCUI01. Next base: position 14,731 of record JALOQW010000135.1, on the reverse strand, counting down.
CCAGGTGCTGGCCCATCTCGCCTTGGGACTCAGTAACCGCGAAATCGCTCGTTCGATCTCGGTCAGTCTCGAAACCGTCAAGGAACATGTTCAAAATGTCCTCCGAAAAATCAAAGTCAACGACCGAACAGCTGCCGCAGTTTGGGCACTCCGAAATGGATTACCCACCTTTCCCTTGGATCCTGTGACTTTCCTAGCCCGGACCGAGACGCAACGGGAACGAGACGAGAATCATCTCATTGGCTAGCCCACATTGTCCCAGGGGCGAGACCGTCAACCATTTGTTCAGTCAACGCCTTTGATCAGTCAACGTTGCGGTGAAGTTGGTGAGGCTGAACAATCCGGCCATAGGTCTCTGGGCGACGATCAGCCCATCGGTCAATCACATGCTGCTTGGGAACCCGGACCAAGCGTTTGTTGCGAGCTCGTTCCAAATCGATGGTTGCTTTCATAATCGATTCGTTTTCGTGGCTGGCCTCGGCGATGGGAATACCGTTGGGATCGCATATTCGGCTGTTGCCGATGAATCGGAACCCACGCTCGGTTCCGACACGGTTCACACTCATGAAATAAACGTTGTTCTCCAAGGCGCGTGCGTTGGGAAGATACTGCGCAAAGGTTTCAGCACCAGGCGGCCAATTCGTGGGGAGAATCAGGAGGTCGGCCCCTTCGAGCGCCAAACACCGCGATGATTCAGGAAACGAACCGTCGTAACAGATGTGAATCCCAACCTGCATGCCATCGGCGTCGAACGCCCGAAAGCCATCCTCGCTCGGGGTCACGAATCGATCGATACCCAGGTAGGGCAAATGGACCTTTCGATAATTTCCGACGACTCCATCTGGTCCCACCAAAGGGCAACTATTGAAGATTCTTCCTTGCGCATCACGTTCGAGCATTCCGAACGCCACGTGCATGGATCGAGCTTTACAAACTTGGGAGATTGCATCGGTGGCTGGGCCGGGGATCGTTTGCGAATGAGGATGGGCTTCGTCCAGACTTGTGAAACAGTAGCCGCTCAGCATGCATTCGGGAAACACAACCAAATCCACATCATCAGTGATTTCCGATTGATCCAGCCACTTCAGCATTCGAGCCAGGTTGGCCGCTGTATCCGCGAAATCGACATGGGTTTGTATTCCGCAAATCGTGCGTTGGCTCGTCGAATCGGACTGGGACTTAGACATGATCTCTGATCTCTTTTAGCCGAAGCGGCCTGTGATGTAATCCTCGGTCTCGCGCAGCCTCGGACGCGTAAAGATGGTCGATGTCGGGCCCATCTCCACCAATCGACCGAGGTACATGAACGCGGTGTGATCACTGATCCGGGACGCCTGTTGCATGTTATGAGTCACGATCAGGATCGAATAGTCCCCTTTGAGTTTCTCGATCAGGTCTTCGATCTTGCTGGTTGCAATCGGGTCCAGAGCGGAACAAGGCTCATCCAACAAGAGAACCTCGGGATCGCTAGCGATGGCTCGCGCGATGCACAATCGCTGCTGCTGGCCCCCTGAGAGGCTGAGCCCTGACTCTCCTAAGCGATCTTTCACCTCGTCCCATAAAGCGGCACCTCGAAGAGACTGTTCGCAAACCTGCATCAGCGTGCTCTTGTTCCGCTCACCATCGATCCGCAAAGGATAAACGACATTCTCGAAAATACTCATCGGGAAGGGATTGGGTTTCTGGAACACCATCCCCATCCGTTTTCGAAGTTGGATGACGTCGAGCCCTGGAGAAAAGATGGAATCGCCGCCGAGCAGCATATCTCCTTCGATCGAAACTGAATCGATCAAATCATTCATTCGGTTGACGCTGCGCAAAAGGGTGGATTTGCCGCACCCGCTGGGCCCCACCAAGGCCGTTACCAGCCCTTTGGCGATCGGCATGGTAATGCTGTGCAGGGCCTGCTTTCGGCCGTAGTACAGGCTGAAGTTCTGGATCGATAGCACCGGGTCGCAGCTCATGACTTCCTCATGAACGACAGATTCGATGTCTTGCCCATCGGCGATCGCTTTGAGTCGATTCATGGAAATCAGAATTGGCTGGACTGGAAACGTTTTCGCAATCGAGCACGCAGCCAGATCGCGGTCAAATTCAAAAGGGTCACAATGGTCAGCAACAGCAAGGTCGCCGTGAAGACCATCGGCTTGGCAGCTTCGCTATTTTGGCTTTGAAAACCCAATGCGTAAATCTGAAATCCCAGGTGCATGAAGGATCGAGATCCATGGAGAAACGGGAACTCCAAGTCCAACGGCAAATCGGTCGTCAGTGGAATCGCCCCCACCAACATCATCGGAGCCACCTCACCAGCTCCACGAGCCATGGCCAGGATAAAGCCTGTGATGATCCCTGGCCTCGCATAGGGGAGCACAATCCGCTCGATCGTCTGCCATTTCCCAGCTCCGCAGGCATACGATCCTTCGCGAAGCGAATTGGGAACGGCCGCCAACGCCTCCTCGGTGGCAACAATCACCACTGGCAAGGTCAGCAGCGCCAACGTGCATGCAGCCCATAACAAACATCCTTTGCCAAAGGTTGGGTTCGGCAACTGAGCTTCATAAAAACCGCGAAACATCGGAATCTTGATCAAGAGAATCACAACCCCGACCAAAGTTGCGATCCACAGAAGTCCTGAACCCAGAGACAGCCAACGCAGCCAGAACGAGTTCTTCTCTGCGTTTTGCCCGGTCAGAAACGACAGGGTAAATGCAATCAGGCCAACGATCGCAAACAACGCGAGAGCGGAAAACCAAGTCGCTTCCGGCCAGGGTGTGAATCCCGCTTTGACGGGCCCTCCGTCGATGTAGCCACCGATCGTGTAGCAGAAGAATGAAAGTCCAAAGACGCCATAAACGATACTCGGAACTCCCGCCAGGTTGTTGATGCTGATGCGAATAGCGCTCAATAACCATCCGCCTCGCGCATACTCCCGCATATACAAAGCAGCCAAGACACCAAACGGCATGACCACCATCGACATGATCAATGTCATAACGATCGTTCCCCAGATCGCCGGGAAGACGCCTCCTTCGACTCCTGCCTCGCGCGGCTGACCGAACAAAAACTCGGTCCATCGGTCAGCGTAAACGCCGAGCTTTCCAAGAAAGCTCAACTGGTTCGGCGCGATCAATCGCACGATGTCCGCAACCAAAACTGTATGCTCTCTGAGTCCGTACACAGTTGCGGTATCTGACGCGGGGTCTGTGTGGAACCACACATAAGTCGGTTGCGTCTCAGAACGCTGCAATGCGACCAAGAATTGGTGCTCTGCGATGGCTGCCGCGCGCATCGTGTAGTCAGAGGGGATACCTTCCAGCCCAAGCAATGGATGCAACTCCTCGGGACAGGTCTTGCTGGACGTTAACGCGTTTTTCGATACGCTGATGGAACCGATCGAGTCGAGGACCGGGAGCTGCATCACGATCGACCGCGACTGGATTTCCTGTTCCAGTGTCGCCAACTCTTCATTGATATGAACCTGTTCGGCCTGCACTTCGATCGCTTCGCGCGCCAAGTGCATGAGGGCGTCTTTCGCCCGTTGGCTAACAGACTGGATGACGGGGAGAAATCGCGATTCCATCGAGGGGTCGACGGATGTTTCATTCATCGCCGCTGCCAAGACATCCTCGGTGACCTTCTGCAAATCCGAATCTTCGGACAGCTCCACTTGTCGGACGCTCAACCTTGCATTGGCTAGTCTTCGATCCAAATGCTCCAATTCTCGCTTGGCGGCTTCCATGCGATGGCTGATCTTGGCCGTTTCCTTCATCGCTTCATGTACCGCCTGCATCGATGTCGTACGACTATCGATATCCCAAGAGAATCGCTTGGGGAATCCATACAGATTGCCCCACTGGCGACGCTCGAGCAACCAAATGTCGGGTGGATACAAGGGAGCATCGGATGCCATCGACACTTCCGGAACAAACTGAAAGTGCCGATTCGTTACCTCATAATTGCCTGTCCGAAGGTACCATTGGTGACTTGTAACCTCAGACTGTTGCCCCAATAGCCCTTCCGCTTCTGCGCGACTCTTGGGGCCCAGGTCCTTCAGGTTCTGTTGGCTCAACACATACGATCGACGCTCGAGATACTCGCCTGCTGCCAACTCGCCGTCCAGCATCCCCACCAGCAGGTAGTTTCTAGGCCAAAGCGTGGCAAGCCCTTGGTAAAGTACAAAACCGAGCAAGCAAAGAATCATCAAGCATGCGATGGCGAACATGCCACCGGTCAGCCAGATCATCGGCTCCCCTTGAGCTGCGACTCGATGATTGCCACGCGATCGTTGGAGTGTTTGGCTCATAGCTGAAAGGCTCTTTTTCGAAACCGTATTCGAACCCACTCAGCACAAGTGTTGACGATCAATGTAAAACAAAACAGCAATAGAGCCGCCAGAAACAACGTATGGTAATGCGTTGATCCGCGTGCTGCTTCGGGCAATTCCGTCGCCAGCGTTGCTGACAATGTGCGATAGCCGTTGAAAGGATTCAACTCCATCAGCGGCGTATTGCCAGCCGCCATCAAGACCACCATCGTTTCGCCGATGGCTCGGCCAAAACCAATCATTAGCGCACTAAACAAACCGCTCATCGCCGTCGGAACGACTACACGTACCGTGGTCTGCCAAACCGTTGCACCGCAACCCAAGGAAGCACTGCGCAAGTGTTGGGGTACGGACTGAAGTGCGTCATCCGCCAAAGTGTAGACAAGCGGAATAATGGCGAATCCGAGAATGCCTCCTACCAGCAACGCATTGCGTTCTTGATAGGGACCGACAATGCTCCCGCGAGCATCCAGCCCCGTAGATGACAAAATGGTCGCGGAAAGAGCGGCCAATGCAACCATCGTCCCGAGCAAGAACTTCAACAAGTTGCGCCTCGACTCTACGTGGGCGGGCAAATTCCCACGCCCCATCTCGATCCAGGGCCTCATCGGTCCTGTCATGATCCAGACTACCAGTAATACCATTGGCAACAGCATCAGCAGAAACCAACCCGGCCATGCTCCCAACGCTCGATTGCTCAGCCAGTCGACCATCGACGTTTGAAACAGCCAGCGTTCAAGAGACGGGTAAATCAACCAAGATACCCCGATCGCAATCGGAGGAATCAAGAACATCAACGGCAATCGATACCTGCGCAAAGGAATTGCTCTCGAAACAGGCAACATCATCCAAAGATGTGCCGCCAAAACGAAAAAGAACAGCGTCAGTACTCCCGAGAGCAAGAACCAGCCCAGGTAATCTCGAAGCAGTGGAGCTAAGACCATCGCACCGATGAATCCGAGGACAACGCTCGGCACACTCGCCATCAACTCGATTAAGGGTTTGAATCGCAATCGCCACGCATTGCTCATGAACTCGCTGCCGAAAATCGCAGCCAAGAGAGCGATCGGCGCCGCGATCAACATCGAATAGAAGGTCGCTTTGAGTGTCCCAAAGATCAGTGGCCACATACCAAATTTGGGCTCCCCCTCGGCGCTCCCCGTGCTGCTCTGCCAAATGTGACTTGGCTGGCGATAACCTTCGTACCAAACCGGAGCAAAGAACGATGATAGGGATGCTTCCGGAAAAGCGGCCTCAATGCTCCAGATCGATACGTGATTCTTGTCCAGCAACGCAAGTGTGTTGCCACTCGCATTAAATTGCAGCTTGGGTTTCGATAACCCGATTCCTGTTGCAGCGCTGCCAGATTCCTTGAGGAAACGCTGGCGATTCTCATCAGTCGAAACACTCCACCGAGCTAGTTCACTCTCCGATGTGGTGTATCTCAACGCAACAGTCCCTGCTTCGCTAAGTGCAGCAAACATTCGATTCGAAGGCGCGCTGGCCAGTGCCAAGATCGAGGTGTCCGTCGTAGGAATACGGTGGATCGAAAGCAATTCCTGACCGCTATCCGTGGCCGCAACCGTTACCGACTCGACATGACCTGAGCTACCACCAATCAACCATGAAACACCCCCAAGCAACGGGACCATCGAGGTCGTTTTGCTTTCGCTCCCGGTGATGGAAAGGTAGGACTGTTTTAATACCAAACGTTCGTTCTCCGTTGGCGTCCACCATCGCACTTCCCCAAGAAGATCGATCGATCGAATCGCATCGGCCGAGCTCGTTACCATGACCCCTATCGTCTTGGAGGCATCAGCGATCTCTTGAGTCCTTTCAGCATTGCGCCAAACCTGACTTTCGGTTTGCATCCCACCACCCAGCATCGCCGGCTTTTGCTGAAGGACACCCATCGCCATCTGAGTTCCGTCGCTCGCTCCCCAAACCCACTGCGTCGACTCCTCAAACCCTGATTCGTCCGTCCGAACTAAACAATGAAGCGTCGAGACAGCGGCATTGAAAAGGGGGATCGCGTCCTGCACCACAACCCCGGATACACGCGTCTCGCGGACGAGATTCCCAGCCGTCAATCGGACCACGGAGCCATCCCGAACCGTAGAACCTTGCTTGAGCGCTGCTGCAGTCTCCGCCGGCAAGTCCGAAAGCTTGCGAAACTCGACCTCGATCGAGATCGATACCGGTTGCACCGAACCATCTTGATACCCGATCAAGACATGCGCATTTTTCGAATCCACGGAGACAGCAGTAATTGCGTTGGAGGCCCCGTCGGACCCATTCGATTCCAACGGAAACTCCGCAAGCAACACCGCGCCTTGGACGGAACGAACCGTGATGCGCCGATCTGGATGCAAGAACCAAACAAGTTCGTTGTACTCATCCAATCCAAACGCGACCGGTTCTGCTGCCGCTGGTTCTGTCACTGCTGGATCTGTCGCCGCTGGGATTGCCGGTAGATCGATGGTCGCGAGTGGCGCAACCCGTGCGCCGCGAAATAGAGGGGCAACATTGCCCAACAAGACGACCACCACCATGAGGACCACCAGGATCGTTCCGATCCCACCAATCGTGATCACATGTTTGGCAATTCGATCGGACCAACGTACAAAACTCGTCGAGGTGCGACTGCGCTGGTACCCCCTCAGCCCTGGATCAATTTTCGTCGAATCCGGTGTGGTCACGTGAGAAATACTTCATCTGCACCCGTGGGAGCGAAATGGAAAACCGCCCTTACGGATTGATGCCCAGCATCTTGAGGGCTTTAGCTGCCGTCTTTGCATCGATCGGCAACGATCCCTCTTTGGCCACCAACTCTTGACCTTCTTTGCTGTACACAAATCGAATGAATTCCCTCCGCAACGGATCCATGTTGGAACCGGGTTTGTGGTTCACTGCAAGATACAAATATCGTGCGAGCGGATAAGTGCCGTTGTAGGCGTTTTCGCCGCTCGGCTCCACGGCTTTTTCCCCCTTCTTGGGTGCCAGCGCCAACGCCTTCACCGAAGATGTTTTGAAACCGAACCCACTGTAGCCGATCGCGAACCGATTCTCACCCACCGATTGGATAACGGCTGTGCTGCCCGGTTGTTCGTTGACGGTGTTTCGGAAGTCCCCATTCCCAAGCGTTTTCTCCTTGAAGAATCCATAGGTTCCCGAAGCAGCGTTTCGTCCAAACATCGTGATCGGTGCGGATTCGAAATCCCCAGTCAAACCCAACTGCCCCCACGTATCGATGGCTTCACCACCAGACTTGCGCGTGCTGGAAAACACCGCATCCAATTCGGTGATTGAGACTTCATCCAACGGATTGTCTCGATGCACATAGACCGCCAACAAGTCGATCGCTGTCGGAAGCATCGTCGGCTTGTATCCATACTTCTTTTCGAAATCCGCGATTTCATTCGACTTGATGTCGCGGCTCATCGGGCCAAAACTCGCTGACCCTTCGATCAAAGCGGGCATGGCTTTGGACGAGCCTTGTCCCTCCACCTCCGTCCGAACACCCTTGTAATACTCTTTGAATTTCTCAGTCCATAAATTCATCAAAGGGTTCATCGTGTCCGAGCCCACACTCTTAATTTGGCCCGATACTCCCGCGACCGCCTTGTAGCTTGGCAGTTTGGGATCGACGGTCACCTGAGCCACGGACACTTGAGCCAGGAAATGGGTCGTCAGGGCCAAAAAACCGACGACCGCCCCAGCGGTTGCGACCAACGCAGAAAGCCGATGTATGCGAATCACAAGGCACTCCAAAACGGAAATGAGGAGGAAAGGGCATCTGGCGCTGCCTACCAAGACATTGCCATGCTGTCGCGAAATCCTTTCGGATACTACAGTGGAGTCAGTTTGGAGGGGAGTATGCCGCAAACGCATGTTATCGAATAGTCGATGCGTGTTAAGAAATGATGAAGACTTGGATTATACGGAAATTCCTGGAAAAGTAAGCTCCAATGCAGTCAGCGATCACCGTTTCCCTCGTTCCCCAGGCCGTCCGCGGGCCCTTTGTTTTTCACGGAAACTTCGCCGACTCGGCCCGAGTCGCGTCCCGTATCGGCTTCGATGCCATCGAGATTTTCCCTCCGTTCGCTGACGCCCTCAATACGGCAGAAACCCAGTCCGTTCTCGCAGACTGCGGACTCTCCCTCGCTGCCCTCGGAACGGGCGCAGGTTGGCTTGTCCACCGACGGAGTCTGGCCCACCCTGACCATCAGGCCCGCAGCGAAGCCATCGACTTCGTCCGCCGCATCATGGATGTGGCATCGGAGTTCCATGCTCCCGCCATCATCGGATCGATGCAAGGCAAATCAGGGGACGGAGTAACGCTCGACCAGGCCCGTGGATTGCTGAGAGAGTCACTCGAAGCTTTGGATGCCCATGCTGCAGCTTCGAATGGAAAACTGCTCTACGAACCCCTCAATCGGTACGAAACCGATCAATGCAACACGCTCGAACAAGGTGCAGCGATGATTCGCGATCTGCCAAACGTCCGGCTGCTCGCCGATTGGTTTCACATGAACATCGAAGAAGCCGATATGGCTCAAGCCCTCAGACAATTCGGATCAGCCATAGGCCATATCCATTTCGCCGACACCAATCGACGCGCCGTCGGCTTGGGGCACCTCGATGCACAACCTCTGATTCAAACCCTACGCCAGATCGGATACACCGGTTACCTCAGTGCTGAAGTCTTTCCGTACCCCACCTCTGAAGAGGCCGCTCGCCAAACAGCAGATGCCTACATCAAGCTCGTAAAGACAGACAGCTAGACACCCGTTCCATGAAGCACGTGGCGTAGGCATCCTGCCTGCGAACTGCACAACATGAAGTGCGAGCATGGGCGACTTAACGGCACTTGTTGACAGGCTTGAAGCCTATCCCACTTTCAACGAACTAACCTAACGTAGTGGATCTTGCCAAAGATCCTGGGGCACAAGGAAGTTTGGCAACTTCCACTACTTTCATCGAACGGTATTGCGTTTCACCGTTAGCCGCGGGCGCCCGCGCACGAGCGAAAGGTTTGCACAACTCGATGCGCCGAAGTTAGCAAGAGACGCAAGTCCGCTGTTTCTTTGCTGGGAGAAACGATCGTCCGTGAATCGTAGAAGTGTCGGCGCCTGGAGTTTCGTACTCGTACTCCGTCCGAAGGACAGTACTCGTACTCGTTCTCGATCATCCGGCTCATTTCGAGTAGAGTAGGAATGGAGGAAGCAAAACGTGGGTAAAATCAAGGATGAACATCCCCAGCTCGTCGATGCTTAACGAAACTTGACTTCACGCGGTACGTCGCGAGCCGTACGACATCCAAGCGTAACGGCGCATGCCGTACGGTGAGTCGCAAAAGCGGCGTCGCAATACTACCCCTTCACCGGGCGGCTTGCGCCGCTCCGCTAGGATTTGGGAGATGTGCTACGAGCCTTCGATCTGACTCAGTCGGATCAGCGAGATCAACTCTTCCGTACTCATGCGACCGGCTCGGTCTGCACCGTCCAAGACACCGCTAATCAGCTCTCGCTTGTCTTCGTGCAACGCCAAGATCTGTTGCTCGATCGTGTCCTTGGCCACCAAACGATATACGGTCACCGCACGTTGCTGTCCCAATCGGTGCGCTCGGTCGGTCGCTTGATCCTCGACCGCAGGATTCCACCACGGATCCATGTGGATCACGTAATCGGCTGCCGTCAAATTCAAACCGGTACCACCTGCCTTGAGTGAAATCAAGAACAAGTCCCCTTCGCCGTTCTGGAATCGGTCGACCGCTTCTTGTCGCTTGGCTGCAGGGGTTGCTCCGTCCAGGTATTGATACTGGATCCCCAGCTTGTCCAGCGATTCGCGGAGCAATGAAAGGTGCTGCACAAATTGACTGAACACCAACGCCCGATGCTCCCCTTCTCGAAGTTCATCCACGATCTCCATAAAGAGATCAAGCTTGGCCGATGATCGATCCCAACGCTTGTCGACCAATTTTGGATGGCAAGCCAATTGACGAAGACGAGTCAGCCACGCAAGCACGCGAATGCGCATCTGCGGGTCGCTATCTCCGCCTGCTGGCTTCGTTAGTTCGGACAACGCAGCCATCCGTGCCGCGTCGTATTTCTTGCGTTCGGACTCCGACAGCTCGGCCAATCGAACGATCTCGGTTCGCTCGGGCAACTCCGACAGAACTTCCTTCTTCGTACGCCGAAGGATGAACGGACGGACAACGCGGCCCAACGCCTGAAGTCGATCCCGCTTGTTGTGACGCTCAATCGGCTCCGCAAAATTCTTGCGGAAACGGTCCCAAGAACCGAGCAGCCCCGGACTCACCGTTCGCATCAAACTCCAAAGCTCTCCGAGATGGTTTTCGAGTGGAGTACCCGACAAAGCCAAGTGCCAGTCGGCTTGAATCTGACGCACGGCTTGAGCTGTTTTGGTTTGGTAGTTCTTGATGAATTGGGCTTCATCCAGTACCAGCGTGTTCCAGGCTCGTTGCGTGAATCGATCGATATCGCGCTGCAGCAATTGGTAGCTGGTGATGATCAGGTCCCCAGGGCCCGCCGCATCGATGAGGGCTTGCCGATCGTGCTCTCGGTACAGCATGGGGCGCAGACTCGGGGCAAAACGCTCTGTTTCGCGCTGCCAGTTGGCTCCGACACTCGTCGGGGCAATGATCAAGGCGGCTCCATGCTTGGCCCGATCCAGCAGAATCCCCAAGGCTTGGACGGTCTTCCCCAGACCCATGTCGTCCGCCAACACGCCACCGATCCCCCAATGGGCCAGCCTCGCCAACCAACCGTATCCCGAGCGTTGATACTCTCGCAGATCCGCTTGCAGATTCTCCGGTACTTTTGGCTGCAGGTTCTTGGCCCCCGCAAGCCGCGCCAGCGCTTCCTTCCAGGAATGGTCCGCTTCAAAGGAGATGTCGCTTCCGAGCGCTTCTTCAATGACGGCTGTACCCGCCTTCGATACACGGATTTGATTAGCATCCCCCATCGAGACATCGTCGATGGCACCTAATCGCTGACGAAGGGATTCGGAGATCAATGCGAATTGACTGTCTCCTAATGGGACAAATCGGCGCCCTTGTCTCAGCGCTGCCAATAACTCAGCGAGCGGAATCTCAAGACCATCCAGTGTCGCGACACCATCGACCCCAAACCAGTCGCGGCCGCTCGACAAACGGACCTGCAACCGTTGCGGAGTGATCTCGCCGATGACTTGCATCGGCAAGCTCTTGGGCCAACAAACCGTCGGGGCCGCATCGCCCAGCTTTTCGATCCGTTGCAATAAGTCCAACGCTTCGTCCGGCGTCTGCGCCATCCATGTAAACGGAGACTCGTACGCTAACACATGCAATTGCAACTGCTCAGCGATCTCGTCCGCACGGGAGGCTTCTTCATCCAAGGCTCGCAACAACTGAAACCGACCTGCAGCGGTCGCAATGCGTAGCCGCTCCGGTTCCATTCCTGGTATCGGCTGTTCGGATACCGCGTCGCAGGTAACGCGCAATCCCACCTGCAATGACTCTTTGCCTCGCGGAGCCAACTGCAACTCGATCTTCGGTTCAAGGGGTTGTTCAGGACCGGCCAATAACTCCGGCAACTGGACTTCAATCCGTTTTGGTTCTGCGACGTGGACAATCAGATCGGCAAAGTACTCGGCAGCTTCGCGGTCCAATACCGCTTCACGGCGCTCGGCAGCGCTCAAGTCATTAATCAACCGCAGAATCCGTTGATCGAGCGTGCTCATCCAAAGGGTGTGCCGCTCGCGATCCAATCGCAACAGCAATGACTCTCGATTGTTGATGTTGCCAAGGAAGACGCCGGGTTGCTCTTGAACACCTTCGATCAACGTGTCCGCCTGATACACCATCGGCTTGAAAACATCCCCCTGCGATTCCAGGCGAATTTCAATCGGTACTTCGCGAATCCGAACTGGAGACAGAGCCGCATCATCGAGCGTCACATGCGGATGATCGATCATCATCCTCAAGCATTCACGGATCATGCGCGGTGTCTGCCCGCGATACGAGTCCTCGGCCGATTGCAATAGCAAGACCAACATCTTGTCGGTCCCATGCTGCAATGCAGTCTCCGGAACACTATCAAAATTTTCGCGAATGGGCCGCCCTTTGTTCCACCCTCCGCGTTTGCGCGAAGTCTGCAAGAAGGCGTGAATCTGACAGCCGTAGCTGGTCATGTTCAATCGCCACTGGATACGTTGCAGTCGTGTAGGTTCATCGTCCGAGTCTTCGGTTTCCTCGGCAACATCCTCTGGCTTCAGATATTGCAACGACTCGACCAGCTTCCGCCCTGCCTGACGACCATCGGAAATGCAACTCAACATCCACTCGACGGCCGCAGCCGGCGAACGCTGGCTCAATTGCCGACGAAGATAATTCAAGCAAAAGATCTGATGTACGCACGGCTTAACAGCTTCCGCACACGAACACTCCATCGTGATGCCACGGATCACTCGCGACGACGTGATATCGTCGAGAAAGGCCATTTGCTTGGGATCCAATTCAATGGAGATGTTGGTGGTGAATTGGCCCTTAACGGGCGAAACCCCTTCCAACTCAAACAACCAGTGGAGCCCCGTGTCCGACTTCTTCAGCCTCGGCAAGTCCTCCGAATTGAAATAACGGGACATCAGCAACTGCTGAGGACGGAATTTCTTTTCCAGTTGGGCAATCGAACTCAAAATGTGAACGACTAGACCACTCGCCTTGGGCGAATCCAGTTGTGCCAAACTCGTCATTCCGTCAATCAATCCGTTAGGGGCGCAAAAAGCAAGTCCACTAGTGTCGTCGATCCAGGCGTGATTTGGCAAGGCGAAAACCAATGAAAACCGCCGTTACCAAGCACTGGATTCTCGCGGAATGAGTGCAAGCTATTCCGCTGCGTGTTCGTGAATCGCGGCCGTGCTCGCTCGAAATGCCTCAGAACCACCCACGATCGGTAGGAACAATCGAGTTCCAGCCAAATCGACTTGCAAACGAGTTCCAGGCTCCGGCCACAGCGTAAAGTCTCGATCGCTTGAGAAGATCATCAACCCAATCTGCTCCCCCGCTGCAATCACCTGATCGTCCGGTTGCAGCTCAAACGTGACATCCCGGAACTCCCCAGGAACAAGAGGGGACTCCGATCGGATCGAACTTGCATTTGCGGGATCAGCCCAGCCCCGTGTAATGACGTCGTCGGTGATCCGCTCACTTCCGGTCCATGGCAACGAAACCAACCATACCGACAAGCAAGCTGTCGGGCGATCGCAAGCCAACCGAACCGTGATCTTGGGAACCCCGGAGAGATGAAGCGGCTCGGTCAGCTTCGGGGTCGCATACAACAACCGATGATTGCACCACTCCGCTTGCAGCAATTGAGGACCACTAAACGAGAAATTGTCAATCAACTCCTCGACGGTCCCCTGAGTTGCACCAACACGATTTGCGGAACTCCCCTCATCGACCATTGCTAACTCACCTGTCGTCCGCCCCCCAGGCATCGGCGCGAACACGACATCGCTCGCCAACGGATTGGGGTAGTTGTCATACTTCTCTGGACGACTCGCTCGCTTCCCTTCGCGAACGATCCAGGCCTTGGCGTCTTGCTCAACCCCGTTATCGATACCATACAAGTAATGCGAGAACCAACGATTCAATAACTGAAGAGGTGGCTGCCCGCCATGCCCCGCTTGATGGTAGTAGATCTTGCAGGGAAGTCCTCGCTCCTGGCACGCCTTGTAGATGCGATAGCTATGCTCAGGCATCACGTTCCAGTCGTTGAAGCCATGAGCCATCAGCAACGCAGCCCGCATCCCATCGAGCTGATGCAGATAATCGCGACTCGCCCAGAAGTCATTGTAGTCGCCATGCGTCCGATCGAACTCCTTGAGCATCCCTTCATCACGCACATTGCAATCGCAGTACTCGCGCTTCGATTCATAACCGGAATGGATAAAGTTGTACAAGACGTCGATGTCTTCCCCCATGTATCCGCCCGGATGCCGAACCAGACCGTTCGAACGGTAGTAGTGATAGTACGAAGTATTGGGAGCGATCGGAACAATGCACTCGAGCCCTTCCACTCCCGTCGTCGCAGCAGCCAAACATAACGTGCCGTTGTACGAAGTACCGATCATTCCGACCTTGCCCGTCGACCAAGTCGCTTCCACCAACTCATCGCCATCGACACTGGTAAAGCCGCGAGCTCGTCCATTCAACCAATCAATCACCGCTTTCGGTGCCAGCGACTCGTTAATCCCTCCCACCGTAGGGCATCCCTCAGACAATCCCGTTCCCGGCGAAGACGAGTGAACGACTGCGAATCCTCGAGGAACCCACTCTCCAAGATGCTCTCCCGACAATCGCGGACGCTTGGCCGTTTGTGGAATGGCCGGAGGCGTTTCATGCTT